>NZ_JASCPO010000100.1:0-20259 GCF_029960145.1 Pseudomonas sp. PS01299
CCATCAACATGGATATTGAATGTGCTGGCCTCTTCGCGAGCAAGCCCGCTCCCACAGGTTTCGTGGTGTTTGGAAGATCAGGTCAGAACACCGACCAGCCAATCCGCGAACTGAGCATCTCCAGCGCCGCCATCCCCGCCAGCGAGTTACCGGCAGCGTTGAGTTCCGGCGACCACACGCACACCGTGAACTGCCCGGGCACCACAGCGACGATCCCGCCGCCTACCCCGCTCTTGCCCGGCAGGCCGACGCGATAGGCGAAGTTGCCGGCCTCGTCGTACAGACCGCTGGTGGCCATGATCGAGTTGACCTGCTGGGTCTGGCGCCGAGTGAGGATCTGTTCGCCGCTGTGTTTGCAGAAACCGTCGTTGGCGAGGAAGCAGAACGCCCGGGCCAGATCGATGCAGTTCATGCGCAGCGCGCAGTGGCTGAAGTAGCTGCGCAGCACCGCTTCGACGTCGTTGTGGAAGTTGCCGAACGATTGCATCAGGTACGCCATGGCCGCGTTGCGGGCGCGATGCTGGTATTCGGACTCGGCGACCTTGCCGTCGACGATCACCTGCGGATTGCCCGACAGGCGCCGCACGAAGTCGCGCATCGACAGGGCTGGCGCGGCGAAACGCGACTGGTTGATGTCGCAGATCACCAGCGCCCCGGCGTTGATAAACGGATTGCGCGGGCGCCCGCGTTCGAACTCCAGTTGCACCAGCGAGTTGAACGGCTGGCCGGACGGCTCGTGCCCCAAGCGCTCCCAGATCGCCTCGCCGGAATGCTCGATTGCCTGCACCAGGCTGAACACCTTGGAAATACTCTGCACCGAGAACGGCGTCTCGGCGTCGCCGGCGCAATACATTTCGCCGTCGTTGCCATACACGGCGATGCCCAGCTGATTGGCCGGCACGGTGCCGAGGGCGGGAATGTAATCAGCCACTTTGCCCTGCCCGATCAGGGGCCGGACAGCGTCAAGAATCTCGTTCAACAGCGCTTGCATGCCGGGTTCCGAAGTCTCGCCCCATGGGATTGCGGGGACACTGGGGCTAGACGCTGCGCAACTGCCACGAATCACACTGGCTATCACAGGGGACTGTGGTAGATGAAAGATTCAGGGCTGGCCACGATCAAGGGTGGGAGTGGGCTTGCTCACGAAGGGGTCGGTACAGTCAGCATTGATGTTGACTGAACTGACGCTTTCGCGAGCAAGCTCGCTCCCACTGGGGCTGTGGTGGATGAAGGATTCAGGGCTGGCCACGATCAAGTGTGGGAGTGAGCTTGCTCACGAAGGGGCCGGTACAGTCAGCATTGATGTTGACTGAACTGACGCTTTCGCGAGCAGGCTCGCTCCCACTGGGGCTGTGGTGGATGAAGGATTCAGGGCTGGCCACGATCAAGTGTGGGAGTGGGCTTGCTCACGAAGGGGTCGGTACAGTCAGCATTGATGTTGACTGAACTGACGCTTTCGCGAGCAAGCCCGCTCCCACAGGGGGGGGCTGCTGCAAATCCGGGATTCAGTGTGCGCCGTCGAGACCGGCGAGCAGCGCACTGTCGCGGCTATAGATATCCGGCGCATAACGCACCTGCCCATCCTTGCCGACCTGTGCCGTCCAGTAGGTCATGAGGATCGGCACCGGTGCCGACAGGCGGAATTCGTGGGTGCTGCCGGTGGCGAGCAAGGTGTCGGTGCGCGTACGTTCCGCCGGGGTCAGCAACAGGTCGCGCAGTTGCATCGGGTGCTCGACCCGCACACAGCCGGAGCTGAAGGCGCGCGGGCCTCTGTCGAACAGGGCCTTGCTCGGCGTATCGTGCAGGTACACCGCGAACGGGTTGGGGAAGCGGATCACCAGTTGCCCCAGCGGATTACGCGGCCCGGCCTCCTGGCGCAGCATGATGTTGCCGGGGTTGTCCCAGTCGATATCCGCTGCGGCCAACGGCTGGCCATGGGCGTCGAGCACCTGCAGGTTCTGCCGGCTGAGGAAGGTCTGATCCTTGCGGATCGCCGGCAGCTTGTCTTCTTTCCAGATGGTCGGCGGCACGGTCCAGGTCGGGTTCAGGGTCAGGCGCGTGACCCGGGATTTCAGCAACGGGGTCTGCCGTTCGGCGCGACCGACCTGGGTACGGGTCTGCCAGACCGGCACGCCGGCCTGATATAGGGTCAACTCGGCGGCAGCGACGTTGACCAGCAAACCGTCGGGCTCCATGTCCTGGGCCAGCCAGCGGAAACGTTCAAGGTTGACGCGCAATTGTTCGCGGCGCGTCAGCGGGCTGATGTTGAGCTCGGCAATCGTCCCCGGCCCGACTACCCCGTCGGCCTGCAACGAATGGTTGGCCTGAAAGCTCTTCACCGCTTCCACCAGCACGCCCTCATAGGCATTGCCGGGCGTACCGATGGCGTGAGTCAGGTAGCCTTCGTTGAACAGGCGTTGGGCCAGTTCCGGCACGCGTTTGTCTTCCATCGCCGGGCGCAGCAACGGGCCGTTGCCCACCGACTGCCAGTGCGGCAAGGCTTGCAGCCGCTGGCTGGCGTAGAGGTGGCGCAGGCTCTGGTATTGCGCCAGACGCGGACGCGCCAGATCGAACGCGGTCTTGATGTCGTGCAGACCGGGCACGGCGATCGCCAGCAATTCCGCCTGACGATCACGCGGGGTGTCATCGGAATGCCACAGCGGCTCGAAATGCGATTGCAGCAGACGACCGTAATGCAGGTCCTGCAGGGCTTGCAGATAAGAGCGGCTGATGTCGATATCGGCGCACAACTCGCCGTCCTGCGGCGGATTGGCCGCCACCGGGTAGCGCTTGGGATTGAGGCCATCATCGGCCAACAGCTGCAACTGCGCGCGCAAGGCCGGCAAACGCCCGGACTCGCTGGCCCACACCGGCAGCCAGTCCTGCTGCTGATAAAACGCCTGCAATTGCGTCAGCGCCGAGCCGCTCAGGTGCGCGGCAATCGCCGGGCACGCCTGGGGCAAACCGATCAGCACCGCTTGCAGCGGACTTTGCGGCTCGAGCGGCATTTCCGCCGGCGGCGTCGGCAGGGTCTGCAACGGCGGCAGCGGCTCATCGGCGCAAGCGACAAACGGCGCAGCGAGCAAACAAATGCTCAAGTAGCATGCGTACTTTTTGAACAACTGCTTTACTCCAATCCGTGGCCGTCTGAATGACGGTCAACCTTACATCAGGTGCGCTGAACAGTCAGGCTCGAAACAGGGGTCTGTCGGGTATGACTGGGAGTCAGGAGCCAAAGTGCCAAATAAGTAGCAAGTGAGGACACTTTATAAATGTTGACGTATTTGCGCCGACTTCTGCTGACCACCGCGACCCTCGTCGTCGTGAGCAGCCCAGCTTTCGCCGCCGGCAAACCATCGCCGGTTCTCTTCACCAGCCTCGCCCACGCCGCGCCGGAACTCAATCCCCAAGCGCTGAAAGGTGCCTTGAGCGCCATGCAATGCGCAGTGAACAATGGCGCGAGACCCTCACGCCACCTGGCGATCATCGACTATTCGCAGCCCTCCACCGCCCGCCGGCTGTGGATCTTCGATCTGAACAGAAAGAAACTGGTGCTGCGCGATTTGGTCGCCCACGGTTCAAATTCCGGGGAAAATTTCGCGACCCAGTTCTCCAACCGCGAAGGCAGTTACCAGTCAAGCCTCGGGCTGTTCCGCACCCAAGAAAGTTACGAGGGGACCCATGGTTATTCGCTGCGCATGGACGGTCTGGAGCCGGGCTTCAATGATCTGGCCCGCGACCGCGCCATCGTGATCCACGCCGCCGACTACGTGAATCCGTTGTGGAGCAAGCGTCAGGGCCGTATCGGTCGCAGCCAGGGTTGCCCGGCGGTGCGCCCACAAGTGGCGAAGCAGGTGATCGATAAACTCAAGGACGGCCAGTTCATGTTCTCCTGGTACCCGGACCAGCGCTGGCTGAAGTCCTCGCCGTACCTCAACTGCCAGCCGCAGCAAGTGGCGAGCATCTTGAGTACCCACGCCAGCTGACGATCAGGGCCACGACCATCAGCGCCGCCGCAACCCCGAACGTGTAGTGCAAGCCACTGCCGATGACCTCGGCCGGGGCTTGCGTCGGGTCACCCGTAGCGAAGGCGAACACCGCGCCCATGACCGCCGCGCCAGTGATCAGTCCGAGATTGCGTGACAGCCCGAGCAGGGCCGACACCACACCGCGCTGAGCCTGACTGACCGTCGCCATCAACCCTGTATTGTTCGCTGCCTGGAACAACGCATAACTGCTGGCAATGACCGCCATCGGCAGCAGATACGCCGCCAGACCGAGGCTCATCGGCAACAACGCCAACAAACTGCAACCGCCGGCCAACCCGAACAACGCCCCCGGCACCACCCGCCGCGCACCGAAGCGATCCACCAGACGCCCCGCCGGCACCCCGCCGCACGCCGCCAGCAGCGGCCCGACCGACAATGCCAGGCCGACCACGGTGCTGCCCAGTCCCAGGCCCCGGCTCAGGTAAAACGGCCCGACCACCAGCGTGGTCATCATCACCGTCGTTACCAGCAACGTCAGCGCCAGGCTGCTGCTCAGACGCGCGTCGGCAAACAATGACAGGCGAATCAGCGGCGCCCTGGCGTTCATCTCGACCGTAACAAACACCCCTGCCCCGCACAGGCTGACCAGCAGCAACATCAGCGTGTAGCCATCGAGCGTCATCGCCAGCGCGTAGGCGGCCAGCGTCAATACCAGCACCACGGTGCCGAGGTAATCAAACGCGACTGCCGATTTGGCCGGGCGATCCGCCGGCAGATATCGATAAACCAGCCACGCATTGAGCAGGCCCAACGGCACGTTGAGGACAAAGATCGACGGCCAGCCGACATGCGCGATCAGCAGACCGCCCAGCGATGGCCCGAGGCTGGTGCCGGTGGCCGACATGGTTGCCAGCAAGCCCATCGCACTGCCCGCCCGCGCCTTGGGCACCGCATCCGCCACCAGCGCCACCGTCAAGGCGAACATGATCGCCGCGCCAAGGCCCTGCACGGCCCGCGCGCCGATCAACCAGCCAAGCCCCGGCGCCAGCGCACAGCACAGCGAAGCACTGGTAAAAATGCCGATGCCGATCAGCAGCAGTCGCCGCCGCCCGAACACATCGCCCAGACGCCCGACGCTGACAATCAACGTGGTGACCGCCAGCAGGTAGGCCAGCACGATCCACTGCACCTGTTGAAACGTCGCATCGAACGCTGCAGCCAAGGTCGGTAATCCGGCATTGGCGATGCTGGTGTCCAGCGACGGCATCAACATCGACAGCGCCAGACTGGTCAGCGCCCAGCGGGCTTGAGGGGGCAAGGGGGATCCGGGCATCGGGCGCTCCTGGTGCAAAGGTCAGACGGCATAGCCTGCGTCTCGACACGGCAAGGCGCAAGACGCATGCTTTGCACTTGATACCTGCATGGAACGCCATGTCATGAGCACACCGGATCTGAACCTGTTGATCACCCTCGACGTGTTGTTGCGCGAAGGCAGCGTCGCCCGCGCCGCGCACATTCTGCGGCTGAGCCCGTCAGCGATGAGCCGCGCCCTGGCCCGGCTGCGCGAAACCACCGGCGATCCGTTGCTGGTGCGCGCCGGCCGAGGTCTGGTGCCGACCCCGCGTGCGCTGGAATTGCGTGAGCGGGTCAGCGCTCTGGTGCAGGAAGCCGAGGCGGTGTTGCGTCCCGCCGAAGTGCTCGATCCCGGCCAATTGCAGCGCACCTTCACCCTGCGCAACACCGACGGTTTTGTCGAAACCTTCGCCGCCGCGCTGCTCGCGCGCATCGCTGAAGAAGCACCCGGCGTGCGCCTGCGCTTTGTGCAGAAAGCCGACAAGGACAGCACGCCGCTGCGCGAAGGCCGGGTCGATCTGGAGACCGGCGTGGTCGACGACAGCACCGACCCGACGCTGCACAGCCGCATTCTGTTTGAGGATCACTGGATCGGTGTGGTGCGCGAAGGCCATCCGTTGAGCTCGGGCAAGATCAGCAGCAAACGCTTTGCCGGCGGCCAGCACATTCTGATCTCACGGCGCGGGCGCAGCAGCGGCCCGGTCGACGAAGCGTTGCTCGCCGCAGGTCTGACGCGGGATATCGTCACGTCATTCGGCGGCTTTTCGGCGGCGCTGACGCTGGTGCGCGAATCGGACCTGATCGCCACGGTCCCGGAGCGTCACACCAGCAAGCTGCGCATGGGCCTGCACAGCTTCGCCCTGCCCTTCAGGATGCCGCCGATCAGCGTGTCGATGCTCTGGCACCCGCGCATGGACGCCGACCCGGCGCACCGCTGGCTGCGCAACTGTGTACGGGAAGTCTGCGTTTAACGCGCGTCGCCCCCAGCCGGTTTGTAGAACAGGAATTTTCCGACCGCGGCGGTCTTTTTGTACTCCCTGGCCCAGCTCGGATGCACCTGGCGATCATGGAAATACAGTGCGCCATGGGTGCGATCCGGCAACTGGCGGTTGAGTGCCTTGCCGGCGATGTCCTTGGCCAGGGTGTATTCGGCGTCTTCCTTGACCTGATCGGCCTTGCCATCGCACCACCAGGAAAACTGGCAGCTCTTGGTTTCCGAACCTTGCTTGACGACTGCACACACGGTGTCGGGGAAGCCGTCATGGCCGAGGCGGTTCATCACCACGTTGGCCACCGCCTCCATTTCCAGCGTGTCGCGGCCCTTGGCTTCCCAGTAGATACTGCGCGCCAGGCAGGTGATCGGATCGTCCAGCGGCGCGGTGCCGGCGGGGTCAACCGCCTGCACTTCAGTGGGGGTGATCGCTTCGGATTTGGGTGCTGGCGCCGCGCTGACTTTGTCGGCGGCCTTCTCTTCCAGCACCTGGGCTTTCTCTTCGGCCTTGGCCTTGATCGGGGTCTGATCGGTGGCGTTCACAACGCCGACCATAAGGGTTAATGCGAAACAGCCAGCCAACCATTTCAATCCCATGTCAGTTCTTCCGGCAGAGCCCGTTCCGGGCAAGGTGTTTCGTGGGGGAGACGCCCGGTTCCCGGGGCCTTCGGAGAGTGTAGACGGCAAATACCGACGTAACGTTCCGCAGAAAAAACCGCTCGATGAAGAAAAAGACATTGCACTGACCGGGGGCCTTTCGCGCATCATGAGCGCACTCAGCTCAAGGGAGATTTCCATGCGCTTCATGCCATCCGTCTTGCGTTTTGCCACGCTGTCCGTGGGCCTGGTCGTGGCCGCCTCGGCCATGGCTGCCGACGAGTCGCAACTGATCGAGTCGATCAATGCCTACCGCAGCCAACCGCAGCGCTGCGGCAGCCAGGCGTCTAGTGAACTGCCACCGCTGTCGGCCGATCCACGGCTGAGACTGCCGGCCGCCGGTGCGGTCGATCTGCAACAGGCCATGGCCAGCGCCAGCTACCCGATGGTCAACGTGCAGGCGATCACCCTCAACGGCCCACGGGATGCAGCGTCGGCGATGAAGGCGATTGAGGAAAGTTTCTGCCAGGTGGTGCTGGACCCGCAGTTCGTCGATGTCGGGGTCAGCCGTGCTGATCGTGACTGGCGTATTGTGCTGGCGCGACCTCTACTGTCGGCGAAGCTCGGCGATGCGCAAAGCGAAGGCCAGAAGTTGCTCGAACAACTCAACGCCGCTCGCGCCCAACCGCGTCAATGCGGCGGCCAGGCCTTTGCCGCTGCCGGGCCACTGGCGTGGAACGCGAGCCTGGGCACGATCTCCCAGGATCACAGCCGCGACATGGCCAACAACAACTATTTCGACCACAAGGACCGCGACGGCCGCACACCCGGTGACCGCGCCGAACTGGCCGGCTACAGCGGCCAACTGGTCGGCGAAAACATCGCCGCCGGGCAAGACACCGTGCGCAAGGTCGTCGACGGCTGGCTCGCCAGCCCCGGCCACTGCGCCAACCTGATGAACCCGCAATACAAAGAACTCGGCGCCGCCTACGCGACCGACCCAAAGAGCAGCGCCGGGATTTACTGGACCGCGATGTTTGGGGCGCAGTAACAGCCCTTCAGAAAACACCGAAGATCCAATGTGGGAGTGGGCTTGCTCACGAAGGGGTCAGCACATTCAGCATCAATATCGACTGACCTGACGTCTTCGCGAGCAAGCCCGCTCCCACTGGGGATCGTCGGTGAATGAAGGATTTGCGGCTGGCCGCGATCAAGGGTGGGAGTGGGCTTGCTCACGAAGGGGCCGGCGCATTCAGCATCAATGTCAACTGACCTGACGCTTTCGCGAGCAAGCCCGCTCCCACAGGGCATCGTCGGTGAATGAAGGATTTGCGGCTGGACGCTATCAAGTGTGGGAGTGGGCTTGCTCACGAAGAGGCCGGCACATTCAGCATCAATGTCGACTGACCTGACGCTTTCGCGAGCAAGCCCGCTCCCACTGGGGATCGTCGGTGAATGAAGGATTTGCGGCTGGCCGCGATCAAGGGTGGGAGTGGGCTTGCTCACGAAGGGGCCGGCACATTCAGCATCGGTGTCGACTGAGCGGACGCCTTCGCGAGCAAGCCCGCTCCCACTGGGATCGCATTTGTTCTGAAGTAATGCGGTGTATGCACATCCTGAGCTCAAACCCAGATCGCATCCCATAACGGATAGTCACCGAGTTTTTTTACCAGTCCGGCCCGCAGTGGATTAGCCACTACATAGCGAGCCAGTTTCACCAGGTCCTCCTCTCGACGTAATGCATGATCATGAAAACCGTGCTGCCAAAGGCTCCCGGTTCTACCGGCTGCTGTGTTCACTGAACGAGTACTCAGGGATTTGACCTGGCACATCAATTGTCCCAGTGTTCCCTTTTGCAACTGGATCAGCCAATGAAAATGATCCGGCATGACAACCCATGCCAATGTCTCGGCAAACCCCTCCTCCTGCGCCTGCCTGAACTGATGCACAACCAACCGGCCGAGCCTGTAATCCGTGAACACTGACTCACGCTCCAAGGTATTGGCGGTTAGTAGGTAGATCTGATTTTCTTCGCAATGACGGCCGGTTCGCAGGCGATGTGATGAGTAACGTTTGGGCATTCCTTTGCCTTGTCCATGGTTGAATTCAGAAAAAGGCTAGATCAGCCATCACAGTGCGCCGAACATGTTTGTTGGCAGGATGTGTCTGCGCACCGGATCAACTGTGGGAGTGGGCTTGCTCACGAAGAGGTCGGCACATTCAGCATCAATGTCGACTGACCTGACGCCTTCGCGAGCAAGCCCGCTCCCACTGGGGGATCGTCGGTAAATGAAGGGTTTGGGGCTGGCCGCGATCAAGGGTGGGAGTGGGCTTGCTCACGAAGAGGCCGGCACATTCAGCATCATTGTCGACTGACCTGACGCCTTCGCGAGCAAGCCCGCTCCCACTGGGGGATCGTCGGTAATGAAGGATTTGCGGCTGGCCGCGATCAAGGGTGGGAGTGGGCTTGCTCACGAAGAGGTCGGCACACTCAGCATCAATGTCGGCTGACCTGACGCCTTCGCGAGCAAGCCCGCTCCCACAAGGGATCGTCGGTGATGAAGGATTTGCGGCTGGCCGCGATCAAGGGTGGGAGTGGGCTTGCTCACGAAAGGGCCGGCACATTCAGCATCAATGTCGACTGACCTGACGCCTTCGCGAGCGAGCCCGCTCCCACTGGGGGCATCAGTGATGTTCAGAATTGCGGGCACAAAAAAACCGGAGTCATGGCTCCGGTTTTTTTATTGTCAGTGGGTCCTCATTCCTGCTGCATACATCGCCAGTTTCAGCACACTCGCCACCACGGCGAGTGACACGACGCTGCCGAACCAGATCAGCAACAACCAGCCCAAACGCTGGTACCAGCGGGAGGATCTGACCTCACGCGAATCAATGGTAGCCATCGCCAATCCTCACTTTGCCGCGGAATACGTAGTAGCTCCAGAAGGTGTACATCAGGATCACCGGCAGGATGAACAGTGCGCCGATCAAGGCGAACAATTGGCTCGAAGGCGGAGACGCCGCCGCCCACAGGCTCACCGATGGCGGGATGATGTTTGGCCAGATGCTCAGCGCCAGGCCGATGTAACCGAGCAGCATCAACACCAGAGTGAACACGAACGGCCAGTGGGTGTGACGCTGACGCAAGGTACGCAGCAGCCCGAACAACGCCAGCAGCGCCAGCACCACCAACCCGGCGAACACCATCAAGTGCCCGCTGGTCGACCAGCGAGTGGCCAGCTCCGGGTGCAACTTCAGTGTCCACGCACCAATCACCACCACCATCGCCGTCAGCAACCACGCCAGCGGCCGGGTGAACAGACGCATCCGCGACTCGAGCATGCCTTCGGTCTTGACCAACAACCAGGTGCTGCCCAGCAGCGCATAAGCCACCACCAGACCGACGCCGCACACCAGCGGAAACGGCGCCAGCCAGTCCAGGCCGCCACCGGCAAACTGCCGATTCACCACGGGAATGCCCGATACGTACGCGCCGATCGCCACACCCTGGGAGAACGTCGCCAGCAGCGAACCGCCGATGAACGCCTTGTCCCACCAGTGACGCTTTTGCGGCGACGACTTGAAGCGAAACTCGAACGCCACGCCACGGAAAATCAGCCCGCAGAGCATCAGGATCAGCGGCAGGTACAGCGCCTCCAGAATCACCCCGTAGGCCAGTGGAAAGGCGCCATACAACGCCGCGCCACCAAGCACCAGCCAGGTTTCGTTGCCGTCCCACACCGGGGCGACTGTGTTCATCATCACGTCGCGCTCCTGCTCATCCGGGATCAGCGGAAACAGGATCCCCAAGCCCAGATCGAAGCCGTCCATGATCACGTACATCATCACCCCGAAGGCGATGATCACACCCCAGATCAACGAGAGATCGATACCTTGAATACCCATGACTCAGTGCTCCTTCATCGGGACGGTAGCCGCCGAAATAGGCCGGCGCGGGGTTTGCAACTGATCGCCCTCCGGCGGATGTTCGTGATGCGGCTGCGGGCCCTTCTTCACCAGTTTCATCATGTAGCCGATGCCCACGGTGAACACCGAGCAGTAGATCACCACGAACAGCAGCAGCGAGGTGCTCATCTGCGCCACCGAGTGGTGCGACGCGGCGTCATGGGTGCGCATCAAACCGTAAACCACCCACGGCTGACGCCCGACTTCGGTGGTGATCCAGCCGGCCAGCAACGCGATCAACCCGCTCGGCCCCATCAGCAACACCAGACGCTGGAAGCCGCGATGCTGATAGAGCTTGCCGCCACGGCGCAGCGCCAGCCCCAGCAGACCGACGAGGATCATCAACATGCCCAGCCCGGCCATGACGCGGAAGCTCCAGAAGATGATGGTCGAGTTCGGCCGATCCTCTTTCGGAAAGCTCTTGAGCGCCGGGATCTGCTTGTCGAGGCTGTGGGTCAGGATCAGGCTGCCGAGGTACGGGATTTCCAGCGCATATTTGGTCTTCTCCGCCTGCATGTCGGGGATGCCGAACAGCACCAGCGGCGTCGGGCCGTTGTCGGCGTTTTCCCAGTGGCCTTCGATGGCGGCGATTTTTGCCGGTTGATGCTCCAGGGTGTTCAAGCCATGGGCGTCACCGACCACCGCCTGAATCGGTGCCACGATCAGCGCCATCCACAACGCCATGGAAAACATCCTGCGCACCGGCGCGGTATCGTTGCCGCGCAGCAAATGCCAGGCCGCCGACGAGCCCACGAAGAAGGCCGTGGCGACGAATGCGGCGATCGCCATGTGCGCCAGACGGAACGGGAACGACGGGTTGAACACGATCGCCAGCCAGTCCAGCGGCATCACCCGACCGTCGACAATTTCAAAGCCTTGCGGCGTCTGCATCCAGCTGTTGGACGCGAGAATCCAGAAGGTTGAAATCAGCGTGCCGATAGCGACCATCACCGTGGCGAAGAAGTGCAAGCCACGACCGACGCGGTTCCAGCCGAACAGCATGACCCCGAGGAAACCGGCCTCAAGGAAGAACGCCGTCAGCACCTCATAGGTCAGCAACGGCCCGGTGATGCTCCCGGCGAAGTCGGAAAAGCCGCTCCAGTTGGTGCCGAACTGGTACGCCATGACCAGCCCCGAGACCACGCCCATGCCGAAGTTGACGGCAAAGATCTTCGACCAGAAGTGGTAGAGATCGCGGTAGGTGTCGTCACGGGTTTTCAGCCACAGGCCTTCGAGTACCGCGAGGAAACTCGCCAGGCCGATGGTGATCGCCGGGAAGATAATGTGGAACGAAACCGTGAACGCGAATTGAATTCGCGCCAGGTCCAGTGCCTCCATGTTGAGCATGATGATGTCCTCATCCAGGCTGAAAAGCGGCAGCACGTCGCCGGGCCACCGCCAGGCGCGAACGCCTGCAGCCAGTGAAATTGCCAGTGTTTTTATAAGTTGCGGGTCAGGCCAGCGATGACGGGATCAGGTTGCTGACCTTGGCCGCTTCGAGGCGAATCGCGACGAATTTCGAGGTCGGCGTGTAGGTCCGGTCGCCATAGCTTTCCAGCGGCACCAGCGGGTTGGTTTCCGGGTAGTACGCCGCCGCCTGACCGGGCGGAATGTCGTAGGCGATCAGGGTGAACCCGCTGACCCGGCGCTCGCGCTCGTCATCCCACAGCGCCACCAGATCGACCTTCTGCCCCGGTTCGAAACCGAGACGCTGGATGTCCTGTTCGTTGGCGAAGATCACGTCGCGCATGCCGTAGACCCCGCGATAACGGTCGTCGAGGCCGTACAGCGTGGTGTTGTACTGATCGTGGGAACGCATGGTCTGCAGGATCAGATCCGGCTTGACCGGCAGGTTACGCACGCCTTCGCTGATCAGATGTTCCGGCAGCACGCACGGGGTGAACTGGGCTTTGCCGGACTCGGTGTTCCAGACCCGATCCGAGGCATCGTTGCCGAGGTGAAAGCCACCCGGGGTCAGCAGTTTTTCGTTGAAGTTCTCGAAGCCCGGAATCACGTCGCCGATCAGGTTGCGGATGCGTCCGTAATCGCCCACCGCCCACTCCCAGTCGATTGGATGCTTGCCCAAGGTCGCGGCGGCAATCCCGGCAATGATCGCCGGCTCGGACTTCAAGTGCGCCGACTTCGGTTTCAACTGACCGAACGACAAGTGCACCATGCTGAAGGTGTCTTCCACGGTCACGCCTTGCGGGCCTTCGGCCTGGATGTCGATGTCGGTGCGGCCGAGGCACGGCAGGATCAACGCGTCGCGCCCGGTGACCAGATGGCTGCGGTTGAGCTTGGTTGAAATGTGCACGGTCAGGTCGAGTTTGCGCATTGCTTCGTGGGTGCGCGGGGTGTCCGGCGTGGCTTGGGCAAAATTGCCGCCCAGACCGATAAACACTTTGGCTTCGCCACGCTCCATCGCACCGATCGCCATCACCGTGTTGTGGCCGTGCATGCGCGGCACTTTGAAGTTGAAGCGTTTTTCCAGGGCGTCCATCAACTCCTTCGGCGCCAGTTCATTGATGCCCATGGTGCGGTCGCCCTGCACGTTACTGTGACCACGCACCGGCGACAGACCGGCGCCCGGACGGCCAACGTTGCCGCGCAGCAGTTGCAGGTTGATGACTTCCTGCAGGGTCGGCACCGAGTGCACATGTTGGGTCAGGCCCATGGCCCAGCACATGATCACGCTCTTGGCGCGGCCATACATGCGCGCGGCCAGTTCGATGTCGTGCAGCGGCACGCCGGATTGCTCGAGGATGTGCTCCCAAGTCGTGGCGTCGACTTCTGCCAGGTAGCTGTCCAGACCCGAAGTGTGCTCCGCGATAAACGCATGGTCGAACACCGGTTCGCCACCGCTAGCCTGGGCTTCACGCTCCCACTGCAGAAGGAATTTGACCATGCCGCGAATCATCGCCATGTCGCCACCCAGCGCCGGGCGGAAGTACGCGGTGTTGGTCGCTTCCCAACCGTTGCTGAGCATCTCGATCGGGTTCTGCGGGTTCTGGAAACGTTCCAGGCCACGCTCTTTCAGCGGGTTGATGCACACCACTTGCGCGCCACGTTTCACCGCTTCACGCAGCGGTTCGAGCATGCGTGGGTGGTTGGTGCCGGGGTTCTGGCCGATGACGAAAATCGCGTCGGCATGATGCAGATCCTCGTAGACCACGGTGCCCTTGCCCACGCCCAGCGTCTCGCCCATGCTCACCGCACTGGCTTCGTGGCACATGTTCGAGCAGTCGGGAAAGTTGTTGGTGCCGTAGGCGCGGACGAACAACTGATAGAGAAACGCCGCTTCGTTGCTGGCCCGGCCCGAGGTATAGAACTCGGCCTCGTGCGGCGATTTCAGACCCTTGAGGTGTTCGGCGATCAGCGCGAACGCATCTTCCCAGGTGGTTTCCACATAGCGGTCGACCCGCGCGTCGTAACGCATCGGGTGGGTCAGCCGGCCCTGATATTCCAGCCAGTAGTCGCTCTGCTCGGCCAGGCTCGATACCGTGTACTTGTTGAAGAACGCCGGATCGACCAAGCGCCCGGTCGCCTCCCAGTTCACCGCTTTGGCGCCGTTCTCGCAGAACTTGAGCATGCTCGCACCGGGCGCTTCACCCCAGGCACAGCCCGGGCAGTCGAAGCCGCCGTTCTGGTTGGTCTTGAGCATGGCGCGGATGTTTTTCAGGGCGTTTTCACTGCCCAGCCAGCTTTTGGTCAGGCTGATCACAGCCCCCCAACCGGCAGCGGCACCCTTGTAAGGTTTGTAACGGTCGACTTGTGACATGGGACATCTCCATGACGATGCACACAGGCATGAACCTGATCTTGGTTAAACAGCGACGGCCGACTTTGCACAGCAATAAAGTGGTCGTTTCAGTTGCCGGAGGAAGGATATGAACCGTTACAAAACATTGTCTAATCGCTATTTATGACCACATTATCGAAACCCTCTATCACGGCGAAAAACCCTTTATTTACGGGGTGTTGCGAAACTAAAGCGGTAACTTTCCAGAGAAAATAATTGATCATCGACGCGCTCAATCAAGCAGTCATAAACAGTGATTGGACGAGATCTGAAGTTGCCCATAATCTGCGCTAACCGGTTCCGTCCATGCGGACTACCCACTTCTGCGAGGCTGTCATGTCAGAGCGTGTCTTGATCGATGGTTACAACCGCCGCGTCGACTATCTGCGCATGTCGGTCACCGACCGCTGCGACTTCCGCTGCGTGTATTGCATGGCCGAGGACATGCAGTTTCTGCCACGCCAGCAAGTGCTGACGCTGGAGGAGATCTATCAACTGGCGCAGAGCTTCGTGGCGCTGGGCACGCGCAAGATTCGCCTGACCGGCGGCGAGCCGCTGATTCGTCCGGGCGTGGTCAAGCTGTGCGAGCAGATCGCCGCCCTGCCCGGCCTGCGTGAACTGTGCATGACCACCAATGGCTCGCAGCTGGGCAAACTCGCCGCGCCGTTGTTCGACGCCGGGGTCAAGCGCCTGAACATCAGCCTCGACAGCCTCGACCCGGAGCGCTTCAGGCAAATGACCCGCACCGGTGATCTGGCGCAGGTGATCAGCGGCATCGATGCGGCACGCAAGGCCGGTTTCACCCGAACCAAACTCAACGTGGTGGTGATGCAGGGGCGCAACGATCAGGAGATCAACGATCTGGTGAGCTTTGCCATCGACCGCCAGCTCGACGTCTCCTTCATCGAGGAAATGCCGCTGGGGATCATCAGCGAACACAGCCGCGCCGAGTCGTTTTTCTCCAGCGCCCAGGTGCGCGAAAAAATCGCCGAGCGCTACACCCTGATCGACTCCGCCGAGTCGACCCAGGGCCCGTCGCGCTACTGGCGGCTGGCCGAGGCGCCGGACATTCGTCTGGGCTTTATCTCGCCGCACAGCCACAATTTCTGCGGTACTTGCAACCGCGTGCGGCTGACTGTCGAGGGGCGCCTGCTACTGTGTCTGGGTAACGAGCATTCGATGGATCTCAAAGCCGTGCTGCGCGCTCATCCGGGGCAACCAAAGCGGCTGGAGAAGGCCATCATCGAAGCGATGAAACTCAAGCCGTATCGGCACAATTTCGAAGTGAACGACGACGTTCAGGTCGTGCGCTTCATGAACATGACCGGCGGCTGAGCCGCCCTCACCCTGCGGAACCGGGATCGCCCAGCATGATCATCAGACCCAAGGTCAACCAATTCGCCATCCTCTTCACCCTCAAGGGTTCGATCGCCAAACGTATCGCCCTGCGCACCCTGATGGTCACCCTGCTGGCTTCTGCCATCGTGCTGATTGAAATGCTCCATCCGAGCAACTTCACCAAGGTCAACGCCACGCCGTTCACCCTGCTCGGGCTGTCGCTGTCGATCTTCATGAATTTTCGCAACAACGCCTGCTACGACCGCTGGTATGAAGCGCGCAAGGCCTGGGGCGATGTGCTGGTGCACATCCGTTCGGTGATTCGCGAAACCCATGTCATCCGCGAATCGGCGCAGCGCAAGCCGTTGCTGCTCAACCTCTGCGGGTTTGCTCATGCGCTGAATGCGCGATTGCGCCGGGAAAGCGAAGCGGCGGCCAGCAGCAAGTGGATCACCCCGCAACACAATGCGCAGGTGCCGGACTACAGTGGACGGATTCTGCAGCAGGTCGGCCAGCAATGTTCGGATATGCATCAAAGCGGTGAACTGAGCGAGTGGCGCTACATGCTGCTGGCCAATCACCTGACCAGCCTGACTCAGGCACAAGCGGTGTGCGAGCGGATCAAGAACACCCCGCTGCCCTTCCCCTACACCTTGCTGCTGCACCGCACGATTTACCTGTTCTGCATCCTGCTGCCGTTCGCCATGGCCGAACCGCTGGGCTGGCTGACCCCGCTGTTCACGGCGATTGTCAGCTACACGTTCTTTGGTCTGGATGCGATTGCCGATGAACTGGAAGACCCGTTCGGCCGCGACGAAAACGATTTGGCGACTGACTCGCTGGTGCGCACTATCGAGCGTGACATTCTCAGCGAACTGGGCGAAACCGACCTGCCGCCGATGTTGCTGCCGGTGGACTATGTGCTGAGCTGAGCTCGTTCCCTCTGTAGGAGTGAGCCTGCTCGCGATAGCGGTCGACCAGTCAGTGAAGATATTGACTGTGCCGCCGCCTTCGCGAGCAGGCTCGCTCCTACAGGTTCCAGGTACACCCCGCAGAATGGCTGATCATCCCACATTCGGATGTGTGTCGGGGTCAGAACAGTTCGCTGAAGGGAATGAAACGCAGAGGATCGCCAATGCCGTGGGTGCTGTTTTCCGGCACCTCCACCAGCCCATCGGCCCAGGTCGCTCCGAGCAAAACGCCGGAACTCTGGTTCGGATACAACACCGCGCGCCCCGCCTCCAGCCGCACCCGCAGATACTCTCGACGGCTGCCAGCCTTGTTCCAGGCGAACCCGGCATTCACCGTGAAGCTCAACGGCATGACCTCTTCCACGCCCTGAATGCGCAGCAGATACGGTCGCGCCAGCAGGCCAAAAGTCACCAGCGCCGAGGTCGGATTGCCCGGCAGGCCAATCACCGGCACCGTGCCGAAATGGCCCACGGTCAGCGGTTTGCCAGGCTTGATCGCCAACTTCCACAGCAGCGGTTTGCCGTCCTCGCGCAGCACCTGCCCAAGGCAATCGGCATCGCCGGCAGACACACCACCGGTGGTCAGGATCAGGTCAGCCGCCACTTGCAGTTGCTCAAGTTTGAGCCGCGTCTGCGCCGGACGATCCGGCAGGATCCCGGCGTCGATCACCTCGCAGCCCAGTTCCTTCAGCCAGTGGCCGAGCAGCACACGATTGCTGTTGTAGATGCTGCCGGGACGC
Organism: Pseudomonas sp. PS01299; assembly: GCF_029960145.1. Classification (NCBI taxonomy): domain Bacteria; kingdom Pseudomonadati; phylum Pseudomonadota; class Gammaproteobacteria; order Pseudomonadales; family Pseudomonadaceae; genus Pseudomonas; species Pseudomonas sp. PS01299. The sequence goes on from NZ_JASCPO010000100.1 coordinate 17,745, forward strand.
AGCGGCAGGCCCGGCTCGACCAGTTCGTCACCGGTCGACAGCAGCGCCACGCGCGGGCGCCGCACCACGTGCAACTGTGCCAGCCCTTGCCCGGCGGCGACCGCCAGTTCGAACGGCCCGAGGCGTTTGCCGGCGCGCAGCAGGATGTCGCCGACGCGGTTTTCCTGACCCTGCGCGCGAATGTTCTGCCCCGCCTTCAACGGCTGCAAAAAACGCACGCGGCCGTCCTCCAGCACTTCGACGTTCTCCTGCATCTCGACGCAGGTAGCGCCAGGTGGCAACGGTGCGCCGGTAAAGATCCGCGCGCAGGTGCCGGGCAATAGCGCGTCCGGTGCCAGACCGGCGTAGACCTTCTGCGACACCTTCAGCGGCTGACGATGCAGATCGGCCAGGTTCAAGGCATAACCGTCCATGGCGCTATTCGGCCACGGCGGCAAGTCGAGCGAGGCGACCAGATCACTGGCCAGTACCCGCCCACGTGCCTCGTCGAGCGGCAGAATTTCGCTATCGGCCAGACGTTGCTCATTGGCTATGCCGAGCAATTGGTCGAGGGCGTCCTCGACCGGCATCAACCCTGCCTTGCTCATCCGCGCGGCCCACAGGCAGCGACTGATTTGAGGTGCGGCACAAAGTTGCACGGGCGGTGGCGGTTATCCAGTTGCTCGGCGAGGATACCTTCCCACGCTGTGCGACAGGCACCGGTCGAACCCGGCAGGCAGCACACCAGTGTGCCGTTGGACAGCCCGGCCAGCGCGCGGCTTTGCACGGTCGAGGTGCCGATGTCGAGAATCGAAATGGCGCGGAACAACTCGCCAAACCCGTCGATCTGCTTGTCGAACAGACAGGCCACTGCTTCCGGCGTGCTGTCGCGTCCGGTGAAGCCGGTGCCGCCGGTGATCAGCACCACCTGAATGCTGTCGTCAGCAATCCACTGCGCGACCTGGGCGCGGATCTTGTACAGGTCATCCTTGAGCAGGTTGCGTTCGCTCAAGGTATGACCGGCCTCCAGCAAGCGGCTGACCAGCAATTGGCCGGACGTGTCGCTTGCATAATCGCGAGTATCGCTGACGGTCAGTACGGCTATGTTCAGGGGGACAAACAGGGCATCCGCTTTCGCACTCATGGGAATCTCCGGCAGTAGTCAATCAGATTGCCAAGCAGCCTAAGTGCCACTTATGAGGACTGTCTAATCACTCTGGCCAACCACATTATCGAGCTGCTCTATCGGCGCCGTTGACCTCGGCCAAAGCGTTTGAAACCATGGGCGATAGAGCTGATCGATAGGCTTTTCAATGCTTCCGATTGGACGCAAACACGGTCAAATGAGATCGTCGCACCTCGCGTTTTCCGTGCGCTGCGCGCATCTGCGTCAATACTCCATTCAATTTCTCAACGAGCAGGTGCCTTCGTGGACATCAAACAACTCAAGTTCCTGATCGCACTGGACGAAACCCGACACTTCGGCCAGGCGGCCGCACGCTGCCACATCACCCAGCCGACCCTGTCGATGCGCCTGCGCAATCTGGAAGATGAGCTGGATCTGGTGCTGGTCAATCGCGGTCAGCGCTTCGAGGGTTTCACCCAGGCCGGCGAACGGGTGCTGGCTTGGGCGCGCACACTGCTGGCCGCGCATGACGGCCTGTTCGCCGAAGCTGCGGCGTGCCGCGGGCAACTGGTCGGCAGCTTGCGCCTGGGTCTGGTGCCGCTGAGCAATTTCAACCCGGTCAATTACATTCAGAGTTTGTCCGGGACCTATCCCGAGCTGAAATTCAGCCTGTCGTCGGGGAGTTCCGACGAGATCATCGCCGGTTTGGGCAACAACCAATTGGATCTGGGCGTGTGCTACCTCGACCACGTCAACCCGAACTATTTCGATTTTTTCGAGATCGGCGAAACCCGCGTAGGGCTGCTTTATGACAACCGCCACTTCCATTTCGAAGGCTCGGAAATGAGCTGGGAAGACGCCGCCGAACTGCCGCTGGGGATGATCACCACCGGCATGCATTACCGCAAATCCATCGACCTGAGCTTCCGCAGTCGCGGGCTGAATCCGCAGCCGATCATGGAAAGCGATTCGACGTATCAATTGCTGCAGGCGATTCACCAGGGCTTCTGCTGCTCGATCATGCCGCTGGACAGCGGGCTGGAAGAGCCGATCGAACACCTGTCGTTCATGCAACTGCCGGATGCCAGCGTGCTGGCGCCGCTGGGGCTGGTAATGCGCAAGACCGAGCCGCGTTCGGCGATAGCCGAGAAGTGTTTTGCCGAGGCGCGGAAAATGTTTGGGGGTGAGGTGCCGGTTGTTTGAGTGACTATCCAGACATTGCTGTTGGACGCTTGGCCGCCTTCGCGAGCAAGCCCGCTCCCACAGGTTGAATGCATTTCAAATGTGGGAGCAACTGTCTTACTGCCACCGTTCGTCACCGCCACTCTGTGCCGTCTCGCAGCATGGCATTCAGTCTGATCAGCAGTATTCGCATACAGGCGATGAGCGCGACTTTCGCGCTCTTGCCCC
>NZ_JASCPO010000101.1:0-20100 GCF_029960145.1 Pseudomonas sp. PS01299
CGATAGCGGTGGTTCAGTCGGCCCCCTTATTGCCTGCTCCACCGCTATCGCGAGCAGGCTCACTCCTACAAAGAATCGGTTCACCAGGAAAAATATTCTTCAGCCCGCGCTCCCACCATCCGCTCTAAATCTTCACTTTCAAGCTGATCGACAGTGCCTTTAAAGAACCGAGATTCAGCTTTCTCAAAAAATTATCTTGCGCACTAAACATTAGCGAGCTACATTCACCTCGCAGCTACTTAGCGCGCAAACAATTAGCGCAAGAACAGACACCCAACGAGGCCCACACCATGCAAACTCTCTACACTGCAATCGCAACCTCCACTGGCGGCCGTGACGGTCGTGCGATCTCCAGCGACAACATCCTCGACGTCAAACTCGCTACCCCGAAAGAACTCGGCGGTGCCGGCGGCGCAGCGACCAACCCTGAGCAACTGTTCGCTGCCGGTTACTCGGCCTGCTTCATCGGCGCACTGAAATTCGTCGCCAGCCAGACCAAACGCAAAATCCCCGACGATGCCTCGATCACTGCTCATGTCGGTATCGGTCAGATTCCTGGTGGTTTCGGTCTGGACATCGACCTGCACATCAGCCTGCCGGGCCTGGAACAGGCGGATGCACAGAGCCTGGTTGAAGCGGCGCATCAGGTCTGCCCGTACTCCAACGCCACCCGTGGCAACGTTGACGTACGCCTGCACACCACTGTTTGAGAACAACACCAATCCACTGTGGGAGCGGGCTTGCTCGCGAATGCTTTGTGTCATTCAACACACAGGTTGTCTGACCGGGCCTATTCGCGAGCAAGCTCGCTCCCACAGGGTCCGGTGGTAGAAGTGGAATCGCAGGCACAAAAAAGCCCGACTCAATGGTCGGGCTTTTTCTTTCCGTAAAAAGCAGTGCTTATTTGGCACGGCCTTTGTAGGAACCGCCTTCGCGGGTATCGATCTCGATCATGTCGCCGATTTCGATGAAGTCAGCAACCGACAGCTCGGTACCGTTCTTCAGTTTGGCAGGCTTCATCACCTTGCCGGAAGTGTCACCGCGAGCGGAACCTTCGGTGTAGTCAACCTGACGCACGATGGTGGTCGGCAGTTCTACGGAAACCAGACGCTCTTCGAAGAACACGGCTTCGCAAACGTCGGTCATGCCTTCTTCAACGAAAGGCAGAACGCTTTCGATGTCTTCGGCGTTCAGTTCGTACATGGTGTAGTCAGTGGTGTCCATGAACGTGTAGGTGTCGCCGCTGATGAAGGACAGGGTCGCTTCTTTGCGGTCGAGGATCACGTCGTCCAGCTTGTCGTCCGCACCGTAAACGGTTTCGGTCTTGTAACCGGTCAGCAGGTTCTTCAGCTTGGTCTTCATGATCGCGCTGTTACGGCCCGACTTGGTGAATTCAGCTTTCTGAACCAGCCAAGGATCGTTGTCGATACGGATCACGGTACCGGGTTTGAGTTCTTTACCAGTTTTCATTGCGAATATCCGAATTTGGATGGGATTTACAAAAATCTAGGCCGCGTATCATATCCAATTTAGGTAAAACTGTACCAGCGCCGTGGCAAGATCCGCCTGCAAGCCTTGTTCCAGACACCATTGCTCGGCGTTTTCCTGCAGTTCTGGCCAGTGTTTACGGACCTGGAGCCAGTGCTCGCCGATCGGTTTCCCGGCACTCCAGGCCCGCCACAGACCGCTCATCGCCTCGGCAGCGGCCGGGGAAAGCCCTTTGGTGTAGAGCGCGAGAAAGGCATCGAGCTTGTCGAGGTGAATGTCTTCGTCCTGCTGATAGATGTGCCAGAGCATCGGTCGCCCGGCCCACTGTGCACGGACGAACGAGTCTTCACCGCGCACCGCGTTGAAGTCGCAGCACCACAGCAACTGATCGTATTGATCCTGACGGACGAACGGCAGCACCTGCACCGTCAGCGCCTGACGCACGTCCAGATCGCCGACAGCCAACGCATCGACCCCGAGCCAGCGCGCAACGTCACCGAGGATCCGCCCTTCCGGCACCAGCAGATGGGTCGGCGTGCTATCGGCCGCCAACGCATCCAGCCAACTGGCCAGCCCGGCATTTTCGTAGGCAAACAACGAGATCAGCTGTGCGTCAGCTGCGCGATCTACGCCCAGGCCGTGCAGGAATTGTCGCTGCGCAGCCGCGTCCTGCTGAAATCGCCGACGCCGCTCAAGCAGACCGTTTTCACGCAGCAAGCCGCCCGTCCCCGGTTGAAATCCGGGAAAGAAAAAGAATTTCTGTACCGACTTGTACTTCACCGACGGCAAACCGTGACAACCGGTGACCCAGTCTTCGGCGCTGAGGTAATCGAGGTTCATCCACAGCGGTGGCTGTTGCCGCTCGGCCATGGCGTCCATGTACGCCGATGGCAGCTGACAGGCAAATGCGGCGATCACCACGTCCGCCGCCTCCGTCTGCGGCCAGTCGCTCGGCCAATGCCGCACCTCGACGCCCTGCTGCGATTGCTGCGCCAGGTGGATGTCGATCTCGGGGCAGATACGTTCAAAGGCGCGCAGGTCATCGACCCACAGGCGCACCGCCAGCCCATGCTCGGCTATCAGTTGCCGGGCCAGACGCCAGGTCACGCCGATGTCGCCATAGTTGTCGACCACGGTGCAAAAAATATCCCAGCGGGTTTTCGGTATCGGCATGCAAGACTCCCGTTGGCAAAAGCGCTGATTGTCCGCATAAATGACCTCGCGCAGAAGAGCCGACGGCGATTAATCTTCGTGCGACAATCGCCACTTGCCCGCAATCATCCGCCAGGAGGCAGCCATGCCCTATCGTCCCAATCCGCGTCGCCCGTTGCCCGTTCAGCTTAGCGCGCTGCAACTGACCGGCAGCATTGCCTTGGGCATGTGGCTGGGTTTTCTCGCCATTGCCCTGACTTGCTGGCTGATTTCGCGTTTTGTGTTGACCGAGCAACTGGCACCGGTTGCTCAGGCGGTGCAGCAACTGGCCAAGCCGCCAGCGGCCGTTCAGGTACAACCGGACATTCCGCCACAGAGTCCGCTGTTCGAACAGTACGAAGAAAACCTGCGCAAGAACGAGCAGCAGGCGCGCCTGGATCAGGCTCGCGGCAGCAGTCGCAACCAGTCAAATCCGAAATGCCAGTTCTGGCTGCAACAGGACCAGACCGCGCCGAGCGAAAAGAGCCGCGCCAACGTTTTGCAATTCTGCGATTGATCATGAACAAACACACCGTCCACCAACTGATCCTCGACAAACTGCGCGTCGACCTCGACATCGCCGAACGCGCCGCGCAGACCGCTTACGAAACCGCGACCCACGAAGAAAACATCGCCGAGAACAAATACGACACGCTCGGGCTTGAGGCTTCCTATCTGGCGGCGGGTCAGGCGAAACGGGTCGAGGAAATCCGCCAGTCACTGGCGCTGTGCCAGAACCTGACACTGCGCGCCTATGACGAAAATCGCGGCATCGAGATCGGCGCCCTGCTCGGCCTGGAAGACGAAAAAGGGCGCGAGCAATGGCTGTTTCTGGCCCCGGATGCGGCGGGCCTGAAAGTCGATGTGGTGGGTCAGCCGATTACCGTCATCACCCCGCGCTCGCCGCTGGGCAAAAGCCTGCTGGGCAAGTTCGAAGGTGATGAGGTGGTGATTCTGGTAGCGGGCACCCGGCAACAGTTTGCTGTCACCGAGGTGCTTTGAGGCAGGGTCTTAGTGGACCGGCAGTTCGACGCCGTCGAACAGCTCTTCCAGTTCCTGCTTGTTGTGGCACTGGATGGCTTTGGCCATTACTTCGCGGGTCAGGTGCGGGGCGAACTTCTCGATGAAGTCGCACATGAAGCCCCGCAGGAAAGTACCGCGACGGAAACCGATCTTGGTGATGCTCGACTCGAACAGTTCGCTGGCATCCAGCACCACCAGGTCGTTATCGAGCTTGGTGTCGACCGCCATTTTGGCAACGATGCCCACACCCAGGCCCAGACGCACGTAGGTTTTGATCACGTCGGCGTCGGCCGCGGTAAACACCACTTTCGGCGTCAGGCCGCGATGGCTGAAGGCTTCGTCGAGTTTCGAACGGCCGGTGAAACCAAACACGTAAGTCACGATCGGGTATTCGGCCAGCGCTTCGAGGGTCAGCTTCGGCAGCTTGGTCAGCGGGTGGCCCTGGGGCACGACCACGCAGCGGTTCCAGCGATAGCACGGCATCATCACCAGATCACCGAACAGCTCCAGCGCTTCGGTGGCGATAGCGAAATCGACGGTGCCGTCAGCGGCCATCTCGGCGATCTGCATTGGCGAACCCTGGTGCATGTGCAGCGCCACGTCCGGGTATTGTTTGATGAAATTGCTGATCACCGGCGGCAATGCATAACGCGCCTGGGTGTGGGTGGTGGCGATCGACAGGGTGCCTTTTTTCTCGTTGGAGAATTCCTGGGCAATCTGCTTGATGCTTTCGACCTTGCGCAGGATTTCGCCTGCGGTGGTGATGATGCGCTCGCCGGCCGGGGTGACGCGGGTCAGGTGCTTGCCACTGCGGGCAAACACTTCAACGCCAAGTTCGTCTTCCAGCAGGCGGATCTGTTTACTGATACCCGGTTGCGAGGTGTAAAGGCTTTGGGCGGTAGCGGAAACGTTGAGGTCGTGGTGCGCCACTTCCCAGATGTAGCGCAATTGTTGAAGCTTCATATGTATCCCTCAAAGCAGGTAGACGCCACGGGCATCAGCGACGGTATATAACTATATTAATGGTTTGATGAATAAATCTAGAACTTTTTTATCAAAAGGCCATTATTCCCGCTTCAGCGATCCCCCCGGCGCCGGCGCTCCACCAATGGCACCAGATAAACCGGTACCTTGGCCAATTGCAGGACCCGAGTCGCCGTGCGCCCCAAAGGCGTTTCCGCCCCTACGCCGTGGCTGTGAGTGCCTACGATCAGCAAATCCACAGAGAGTTTCTGCACCTGGTCGAGAATCACCTGCGCCGGATCGCCCTGCAGCACCCGAACCGCGCAAATCCGCTGCAGATCCTGCTCGCCCTCGTCGCCCAGCTCTTCGCGAAAACTGTCCAGCACCCGTTGCTCGATATTGGCGATGACAGTTTTCAGACCCTGACTGTGAAATTCGTTCAATGCCTGTTCGTCGAGATAACTCTGCAACACCGACTCGGCAAACAGCCCCATGGGTTCCACTGCATGCACCACATACAAGTCGGCATTGAATGTCCGCGCCAGCGCCAGGGCATGCTGCATCACTAAAGGTGCGTACAGACCGAGGTCAGTGGCATACAGCATCGAACGAATCATATGACCTCCTCGCGTGCCAACATGGCGGAGATTGATTCAGCTTAGCAGTGCCTTGGCGAGTACGACGTGCGACGCAACGTCTTGAAGCACAGGGGCTTTAGATCGATGGTTCGTTGCTGATGCCGTGCGGTACGTGACCGGTGGCGACCACTTCGCGGGCGGCCTCGCAGTGGCCGGCCTGATCGTCGAAAAACACATCGGCAGCGAAGGCTTCGAGAAACGCCGATTTGGTCAGCCCGCCAAGGAACAGCGACTCGTCGAGGCGGATGTCCCACTCGCGCAAGGTGCGGATCACCCGCTCATGCGCCGGTGCCGAACGCGCGGTGACCAGCGCCGTGCGGATCGGGCAGTCGTCTTCGGGGAACTCGCGTTGCAGCGCATTGAGTGCCGCCAGAAAGCCCTTGAAAGGCCCACCGCGCAAGGGCTCGCGCGCCGACTCGCGTTCCTTGGCCTGAAACGCCAGCAGCCCGCCGGCCTGATAAACGCGCTCGGATTCGTCGGAGAACAACACCGCGTCGCCGTCGAAGGCGATGCGCAACTCATCACTGGCCGCGCGACTGGCGCCGCCGGAGAGAATCGTCGCCGCGGCAAACCCGGCGTCCAGCGCGGCGCGCACATCCTCGGCGTGGGTGGACAGAAACAAGTCACAGCCAAACGCTTTGAGATAGGGATACGGACTGCGCCCGCCGACGAAGGCCGCTCGCGAGATGTCCAGCCCATAATGATCAATCGAGTTGAACGCGCGCAGGCCGGTGTCGGCACTGTTGCGCGAAACCAGAATCACCTCGACCCGGGCGCGGTCGAGGCGACTGTTGAGGCTCAGGAGTTTTTCCACCAGCGGGAACGCATCGCCGGGCGCGAGAATTTCGTCTTCGTGTTCAATCTGGTATTGCCGATAGGCTTCGACGCCGCTCGCCAGATAGACCTTATGACTCTCGCTCAGGTCGAACAAGGCGCGAGACGAAATCGCCAGCACCAGTTTGTCATCGATGTTCTTGGCCATGCCTTCCCCCACTCCCCCCGAAAACCGACTCAAGTGTTGCGTCGGTCGATAAAACTCAATGTGCGATACAGCGCTTCGATCCGTGGCAACTCACAGCCTGCCGCTTTGGCTGCGGCCAGTGGCCGGGCATAAATCGCCTCCAGTTCCAGCGGCCGTTTATGCAGGAAATCGTGGTACATGCTCGGCCAATAGTCGGGCATTTTCTCGGTCATCATGAACAGGTACTCGGCGTAACCGGGAGGAACGTCGTGACCGCAGGCCCTGGCGCCCTGCACCACTTCGGCCATCAACGCCTGGATCAGCGCGCGACTGTCCGCGTCGGCCATCAGCGCCGTGGTGCCGGCGCCGAGCAACACCGAGAGACCGTTGTAGGGAATATTCCACACCAGTTTCTGCCAGCGCGCCTGTTGCAGATTGGGCATCGCCTGCGAATCGATGCCAGCGGCGCGGAACAGACCGGCACCCTCCTCGACCAGTGCCGTGCGCGCCGCTTCATCCGCCGCCGGGCCACTGTGATAGCCGACATTCACCGCACCCAAGGCCTGATGGGTGATGTGTCCCGGCCCTTCGCGATGCACACAGATCAGGCACAGACCACCGAGCAGATGCAGGGAATCGGGCAGCAACTCGCGCAAGCTGTCTTCGACGTCCAGACCGTTTTGCAGCACCAGCACTTTCGCGCCGGGCCTGGCCGCGGCAACGATCGCCGGGGCCAGACCGGCACTGCTGGTGGTCTTGGCGCCGACCAGCAACCAGTCGCAGGCCGGCATGTCCTCGGCCTTCGCATACGCCTGCACCGGGTTCAGCGTCAGGGTGCCATGCACGGCACTGTCCACCTGCAAACCACGTTCGGCCACCGCCGAGAATTCACTGCGCAGTAAAAAGTGCACATCGAAACCGGCCCGCGCCAGCATCACACCGTAAAACCCGCCAATGGCCCCAGTGCCGATAATCCCGATCACCGGTTTGCTGTCTGCTCCCACCATCTATGGCAACTCCTCTGCAATTCGACCCAGCGCCTGCGCCACTGCCGCGTTCAGCGCAACGGCGGTCAGGCGCGTGTGCAATGCCCCAAAGAACTCGCCGTCGCGCACCACAAACAGCGCCGGCAAAAGAAAGACCTGATAGCGCTCCACCAACCCGCCGTTGTTGCCGGCATCGATCCAGCACAGGCGATCCACCGCCAGCTCGAACCCGGGCAACACCTCTCTGGCATAGCGGCAGCTGGAACAGCCGACGCTGGTGAAAATCACCAGCGAAACGCCGCTCATCGCCAGCAACCGCTGGTCGGCGTCGAAATCGGTCAGCTCGGATTCGACCACTATACTGGGGGAAACAATGTCAAATGGCCGACACAGGGAGTCTGTGCTCATGGGACGTTTCATTCCTCATCCGGACGAAGTGCCGGTTGAATTAACCTTGCTCAAGCCCGAGTGTATTTCCAGGCAACAGCTGCACACTATCAGCCTCGGCGGGATCGCTTGCAATTATCACCGCGCGTGGCGCCACGGCACGGCGCTGCAAGTGCGCATGCCGACACTCAACGCCGAGATCTGTTATCCGGGCTATGTCGCATGGTGTCTGCGGCGCAAAAAGGGCTATCTGGTGGGGATCGCGTTCACCGATGAGCAGACGCTGTTCAGTGCCCGGATGGGCGAACAGGTGTGCCAGATCGAACGTTATTGCCGCATGAACGAGGCCCACGACGATCTGCAGGATGTTCAGGCGCTGGCCCTGCAATGGGTCGAACAACACGCCGACGAGTTCTCCCACGACAGCGTGCGCAAGGCTTTTGCCCAGCCAGTGCTGGATTAAAGCGGCGTTTGCCCATTGTCGAGCCGCGTCTGACGCGCTAAGGTTCGGCTCCCCGACGCGCTTAAATCTGCTGTGCTCCGCCGCGCGGGGATCGCTGGCGGCCGGCACCCGTGACCTGACGAGTAAACGATGGCTGATTTACCGATCAACGACCTAAACGTCGCCTCTAACGAGACCCTGATCACTCCCGATCAGCTCAAGCGTGATATCCCTCTGAGCGATGCTGCGCTGCGCACCGTCACCAAGGGCCGCGAAGTCATTCGCAACATTCTTGATGGCACCGACCACCGTCTGTTCGTAGTGATCGGCCCGTGCTCGATCCACGATATCAAGGCTGCCCACGAATACGCCGATCGCCTCAAGGTGCTGGCGGAGGAAGTCTCCGACACCCTGTATCTGGTCATGCGCGTGTATTTCGAGAAGCCACGAACCACCGTTGGCTGGAAAGGCCTGATCAACGATCCGTACCTGGATGACTCGTTCAAGATTCAGGACGGTCTGCACATCGGTCGCCAGTTGCTGCTGGACCTGGCCGAGAAAGGCCTGCCGACCGCCACCGAAGCCCTCGACCCGATCTCCCCGCAGTACCTGCAGGACCTGATCAGCTGGTCGGCCATCGGCGCACGCACTACCGAATCCCAGACCCACCGTGAAATGGCTTCCGGCCTGTCCTCGGCTGTCGGCTTCAAGAACGGCACTGATGGCGGCCTGACCGTGGCGATCAACGCCCTGCAGTCGGTGTCCAGCCCGCACCGTTTCCTGGGGATCAACCAGGAAGGTGGCGTGTCGATCGTCACCACCAAGGGCAACGCCTACGGTCACGTGGTGCTGCGTGGCGGCAACGGCAAGCCGAACTACGATTCGGTCAGCGTCGCCCTGTGCGAGCAGGCGCTGAACAAGGCGAAGATCAAACCGAACATCATGGTCGATTGCAGCCACGCCAACTCCAACAAGGACCCGGCCCTGCAACCGCTGGTGATGGAGAACGTCGCCAACCAGATCCTCGAAGGCAACCAGTCGATCATCGGCCTGATGGTCGAGAGTCATCTGAACTGGGGCTGCCAGGCCATCCCGAAAGACCTCGCCGACCTGCAATATGGCGTGTCGATCACCGATGCCTGCATCGACTGGTCCGCCACCGAGAACACCCTGCGCGGCATGCACGCCAAGCTCAAGGATGTTCTGCCGAAACGTCAGCGCAGCTGATCAACGTTTCACGGGCATAAAAAAACGCCGGGCATTGCCCGGCGTTTTCGTGTGTGCGATTCAGATCTTCGCGGCGCGGCGCTGATGACGTTCCATGTAGCGCTCGACGTAGGAGCACGACGGGATCACCGTGTAGCCCATTTCTTCGGCGTACTGCAGCGCGCTCTCGGTCAGCGCGGCGGCAATGCCACGGCCGCGCAAGGCGTTGGGCACGAAGGTGCGATAGATATCCAGGGTCTGTTTCCCCAGATCCATATAGGTCAGGTAGGCACGATGACCGTCCACATTGGTCTCGAACTGATGACCAGCCTGGTCATGGTGGATGGACAACGCCTCGCTCATCACTACTCCTCGCGGGTCTTGAATTCTGACCCCTACCTTACCGATGTTTTTCCGGCGAAGGAACATCTACGCCACCCCGTGCCTGATGGACACCGAGAAAAACCACACCGATCTCGCGCAACCGAGCACGTGATAAATAGTAGGCACCATTGGCGAAAATGCTCAAGGTGCGCTCGTCATCGTGCTCGTTGACCGGGTGACTCCGATGGACGCAGCGGCAGGCGCAGGGAAGATCTTCCCGAAGCGCTCACCGGAACATTGCCGAATGTCGAGACTTAAGACGCAGCCTCTTCTTTAAAGTCACCTCAAGAGCGACAAAGATATGTGAGGCGTCATGCAAAATCGGAACAAAAGTGTAGACGAATTCATCTAGGCAGACTTGGTGCAAGACGCAGAAACTGCATCAGGCAACGGGAACTTTTTCTCATTAACACGCTCAAGCCGGGGCTTGCAGCTGGATACTTTTTATACAGCCCGGTTAAAAGTTGCTCGAAAAAGAATCAACGCCTACAATTTTTTTTGCTTCTTGCGTTAGGTCAGTTTACTTACTACAAGTAATGGGTAGTATGTACGCCGGCTATTTCCTCAATCGGAGGAGAAAGCCACTTAATTGAAAGTCCTTGAAGGGGAACACGATGAACAACGTTCTGAAATTCTCTGCTCTGGCTCTGGCCGCAGTTCTGGCTACCGGTTGCAGCAGCGCATCGAAAGAAACCGAAGCACGTCTGACCGCTACTGAAGACGCAGCTGCTCGCTCCCAAGCTCGTGCAGACGAAGCTTACCGTAAAGCTGATGAAGCTCTGGCTGCTGCTCAAAAAGCACAACAGACTGCTGACGAAGCTAACGAGCGTGCTCTGCGCATGCTGGACAAAGCTAGCCGCAAGTAATAATCCCTCGGGATTGTTATCAAGCCGACCCATTTTTTGGGTCGGCTTTTTTATTGCCGGTACTTTCCCCCGGGCAATAAAAAACCCGCCGACGCTGCACGCGCCTGCGGGTTTTGATCGACTTACTGCTGCAGGTCGATCGGGGTGTTCGAGACCATCGGCGCCGAGGTATTCGGTGTGCCGATTTCAGTTGGCAGGCCATCTTCGGCCGCTACCACATCACGCACGACATCCCAGTTCACGCGCAGGTTGTTGGTGACATCTTCGCGCTTGAGCATCGCATTGATCACTGCAGTGTGCTTGTCGACCACCGACGGGTTGCCCTTGTCATCGATGGGAGTGTGCGCTTCCAGATAGACCTTGCCGCCACTGCTGCCGAACTTGTACGCATCGTTGAGAATGCGCACCGAAGTGCCGACCGGCACCATGGCCGCCATTTCCAGCACGTTGTTGTTGAACATGCGGAAGCAGCCGTGGCTGGTGCGCATGCCGATGCCGAACTTCTTGTTCGAACCGTGGATCAGGTAGCCCGGTGTACCCAAGGTGAACTTGAACGGCCCCAGCGGGTTGTCCGGACCGGCCGGTACCACGTTCGGCAGCGGATCACCGTCGGCGGCGTGCTCGGCCTTGATCGACGCCGGAGGGGTCCAGGTCGGGTTCGGCGTCTTGGCAGTGATCGAGGTGTGGGCGATTGGCGAGCCCCAACCTTCACGCCCGATCCCCAGCGGGAAGGTGTACACCACGTTCCGGCCTTTCGGGTAGTAGTAGAGGCGGTACTCGGCGAGGTTGATCACGATGCCTTCGCGTGGACCCGGCGGCAGAATGAACCGGGTCGGCAGGACGATTTCAGTACCGGCGCCCGGCAGCCAGGCATCGACGCCCGGGTTGGCCGCGACCATTTCCGAATAGCCCAGGTCGTACTTGGTGCCCAGGTCAGCGAAGGTGTCTTCGTATTTGGCCTTGATCACCTGCACCTGGCCGATGATGTCCTCACCGGGTGGTGGCAGGGGAAACTCCAATGCAGCAACGGGACCGGCCACACACAGGGCGGCAAGTGACAGGCAGCGGGTGACGGCAGGAAAGCGCGGCAACATCCGGAAAATCCTTCGCATGATCAACAAGGGTATAAGAGCGCGATTGTACACCGCACCTCGGGAATTCGGGGAGATGCGCCGATGGCCAGCCAGAAGTCTTCATGTAGGAGCTGTCGCAGGCTGCGATCTGTTGATCTTAAAGTTCGAAACGCAACTCAGGCCAGATCGGCGAGGTGCCGCGCTTCTGCGACTCGAGAATCGCCCGGCACAACGAACACAGACGCTGATCCTGAAACACCCGACGATCCACACTCGACCAACGCGGTTGGGCTGGAAGCAGACTGCCACACAACGTGCGGTCTGCCGAGCCACCGAGTTCGAGCTGACGGGTCACCAGATGCACCCGCACTTCCTGGCAGGCGAACAGATCCAGCTGTTCGTCAGGCTCGATCAGTTGGTAGGCAAACAGGGACCAGGCAGGACGCGGCATCGGGGGCTCCAAATAAGGGGGCGCCACATTAGCCGAAAGCCTGCCACTAGAAAAGCCTCATAACAGCGGTTTTAGCGTAGGCCAGACATTTTCCAGCAACTTGCCCTGAGCCCCAGCGGCCGGGTGCAGACCATCGGCCTGCATCAGTTCGGGATGCCCGCCTACGCCGTCGAGGAAAAACGGCACCAGCGGGATCTTTTTATCGTCGGCGAGTTTGCCGTAGACCTCGGCAAAGGCATCGGTGTAACGCTTGCCGTAGTTGGGCGGCAATTGCATGCCCAGCAGCAGCACCTTGGCGCCGCTCTGACGCGAGCTGTCGATCATCGCCGCAAGGTTTTGTTGCAATTGCGTTGGCGGCATTCCGCGCAGGCCGTCATTGCCCCCAAGCTCGAGGATCACCAGTTCCGGCTTGTGCTCTGCAAGCAGCGCCGGCAGGCGCGCCTGGCCTCCGGCACTGGTGTCGCCGCTGATCGAGGCATTGACCACTTTGTCGTCAAAACCCTCCTGCTTGAGCCGTTGCTCGAGCAGCGATACCCACCCCAGGCGGGTATCCAGTCCGAAACCGGCGCTGATACTATCGCCAACGATCAGGACAGTACCCGCCGCTGCGTTCTGGGCCATGCACATCAAGGCCAGGCCAGCACTCAAAAACCACACACGCATCGGATTCTCCATGGGCGCAAGCATTCTCACCGCGAAGAACCTCAGCAAAGTGGTTCCCAGCGCGGAAGGTGAACTGACTATCCTGCACGAACTCAGCCTGGAACTGAACCAGGGCGACAGCCTGGCCATCGTCGGCGCGTCCGGTTCCGGCAAATCCACCCTGCTCGGCCTGCTCGCCGGCCTCGACCTGCCAAGCAGCGGCGAAGTCATCCTCGCGGGGCAAGGCCTGAGCAATCTCGACGAAGACCAGCGCGCGCGAATCCGTGCCGAACACGTGGGTTTCGTCTTTCAGTCCTTCCAGTTGCTCGACAGCCTCAACGCCCTGGAAAACGTCATGCTGCCGCTGGAACTCGATGGCCGCAAAGACGCCCGCGAACGCGCCACCGAACTGCTGCAACGGGTCGGTCTCGGCCAGCGCCTGACGCACTCGCCGCGCCAGCTCTCCGGCGGCGAACAACAGCGCGTGGCGATTGCCCGGGCTTTCGCTGCCGAGCCGGACGTGCTATTCGCCGACGAACCCACCGGCAACCTCGACAGCCACACCGGCGAGCGCATCAGCGACTTGCTGTTCGAACTGAACAAGGAACGCGGCACCACCCTCGTGCTGGTGACCCACGACGAACGCCTGGCCCATCGCTGCCGGCGCCTGATCCGACTTGAAGCCGGGCTGCTGGTTGCCCCTCTGGAGCCTTGATGGCACGTCTGCCGCTGTTGCGTCTGTTCAGTCTCGCCCTACGTCAACTCATGCGCGATGCCCGCGCCGGGGAATTGCGCGTGCTGTTCTTTGCCCTGATCGTCGCAGTGGCGGCGAGCACCGCCATCGGCTACTTCGGTGCCCGCCTCAACGGTGCAATGACGCTGCGCGCCACCGAGTTCCTTGGCGCCGACCTGGTGCTTGAGGGCAGCTCGCCGGCCCGCGACGAACAGATCCGCAGCGGCACCGAGCTGCGCTTGAATCATGCGCAGGTGGTGGAGTTTTCCAGCGTCATTGCCACCGACAATGGCATTCAGTTATCGAGCATCAAAGCCGTCGACCGCGCCTACCCGCTGCGCGGCGAGCTGAAAAGTGCCCCGGCCCCGTTTGCCGCTGAAACCTCGGGCGGCGAGCCGCAACCCGGTGAAGCGTGGGTTGAAGCTCGTCTGCTGACTGCGCTGGATCTGAAGATCGGCGACAGCATCGACGTCGGCATGAAAACCTTGAAGCTGACCCGCGTGCTGACTTACGAGCCGGATCGCGCCGGCAACTTCTACAGCCTCACGCCTCGGGTGATGATCAACCTCGAGGACCTCGCCGCCACTGGCGTGGTCCAGCCCGGCAGCCGCGTGAGTTATCGCGAGTTGTGGCGCGGCGAACCGCAGGCGCTGGAAACCTATCGACAACTGCTCAAACCCGGTCTGGCCGCCAATCAGCGCATTCAGGATGCGCGCGACGGCAACCGGCAGATTGGCGGCGCACTGGGCAAGGCCGAGCGCTACCTGAACATGGCCAGTCTGGTCGCGGTGCTGTTGGCCGGTGTGGCCGTGGCGCTGTCGGCCAACCGCTTCGCCAGTCGCCGTTTCGATGCCAGTGCCTTGCTGCGCTGCCTCGGTTTGTCGCGTCGGGAAACCATGCTGTTGTTCAGCATTCAACTGACCGTACTTGGCCTGTTCGCTGCCCTCAGCGGCGCAGTGCTCGGCTGGCTGGCGCAACTGGGCCTGTTCGCTCTATTACATGATCTACTGCCTGCCGATGTGCCACCGGGCGGCCTGTTTCCGGCACTCGCCGGGATCGGCACCGGGCTGGTGGCGCTGGCCGGCTTCGCCCTGCCGCCACTTGCCGCGCTGGGTCGGGTGCCACCGCTGCGGGTACTGCGCCGCGACATGCTGCCGATTCCGTCGAGCACCTGGATGGTCTATGGCGCGGCGCTGGGTGCACTGGGCCTGATCATGTGGCGTCTGAGTCTGGATCTGCTGCTGACCTTCGCCCTGCTTGGCGGTGGCGTGGTCGCTGCGCTGGTGCTGGGTGGCTTGCTGCTGTTGTTGCTCAACAGCCTGCGCCGAATGCTCGCCCGCGCGCCGCTGCCGTGGCGTCTCGGCCTGGGGCAGCTGCTGCGTCATCCACTGGCCGCTGCCGGTCAGGCGCTGGCGTTCGGTCTGATTCTGCTGTCGATGGCGCTGATCGCCCTGCTGCGTGGCGAGCTGCTCGACACCTGGCAAAACCAGTTACCGAAAAACGCCCCCAACTACTTCGCCCTGAACATCCTGCCGGCGGACAAACAGGCCTTCACCGACCACTTGATCAAGGTGTCCGCGCAGGCGGCGCCGCTGTACCCGGTGGTGCCGGGACGGCTGATCAGCATCAACGGCGAACCGGTGCAGCAGATCGTCAGCAAGGATTCGGCCGGCGACCGTGCCGTGCAACGTGACTTGAGCCTGACCTGGGCCGCCGACCTGCCGGCCGGTAACAAGCTCACCGCCGGTACGTGGTGGACCGGGCAACCCTCGGACGACGTACCGGGCGTGTCGGTTGAAGGTAAAGTCGCCGAAAGCCTCAAGCTCAAACTCGGCGATCACATGGTGTTCAGCGTCGGCGGGGTCAATCGTGAAGCGAAAGTCACCAGCCTGCGCGAGATCAACTGGGACAACTTCCAGCCGAACTTCTTCATGATCTTCCAGCCCGGCACCCTGAAGGATCTGCCGGCGACTTACCTGACCAGTTTCTATCTGGCCCCCGGTCACGATCAGCAGATCGTCGAGCTGTCACGGGCATTCCCGGCGGTGACCATACTTCAGGTCGAAGCCCTGCTCGAACAACTGCGCAGCATCCTCGCCCAGGTCACCCTGGCGGTGGAATACGTGTTGTTGTTTGTGTTGGCGGCGGGGATGGCGGTGCTGTTCTCCGGCTTGCAGGCAACCCTGGATGAACGCATTCGCCAAGGTGCGCTGCTGCGTGCGCTGGGCGCGCAACGGCAGTTGCTGGTCAAGGCCCGGCGCATCGAGTTCGGCTTGCTCGGTGCGGTCAGCGGCTTGCTGGCAGCCATCGGTTCGGAAGTGGTGAGTCTGGTGTTGTATCGCTTTGCCTTCGATCTACCTTGGCATCCGCATCCGTGGTTGCTGGTGCTGCCATTGATTGGCGCCGCACTGATTGGTGGTGCCGGCGTGTTCGGTACGCGTCGGGCGTTGAATGCGAGCCCGCTGACAGTCTTGCGCGAGGGTTGATAGACTCCAGCCTTCGTCACCACAAGAAGTTGCCATGAGCCGTTATCGCCCTCCCCGCACCGCCGGCACCGCGCTGATCACCCCTGAAGGTGAAGCGCGGATGCGCGCCGAATTCCATGAGCTGTGGCATGTGCGCCGCCCGCAGGTAACGCAAGCGGTCAGCGAAGCAGCGGCGCAGGGTGATCGTTCGGAAAACGCCGAGTACACCTACGGCAAGAAAATGCTGCGCGAGATCGACAGCCGCGTGCGATTTCTCACCAAGCGTCTCGAAGCACTGAAGGTCGTCAGCGAAAAACCCAGCGATCCGAACAAGGTCTACTTCGGCGCCTGGGTCACCATCGAGGACGAATACGGCAAGCAGTCGCGCTACCGCATCGTCGGTCCGGATGAACTGGATCTGAAACTGGGCCTGATCAGCATCGACTCACCACTGGCCCGCGCCTTGATCGGCAAGGCGCTGGACGCCGAAGTCCGGGTACAGACGCCAACCGGTGAGCAGTTTGTCTATATCGTGGCGATCGAATATCCCTGAGCGTTTCAGCGGCGGGTGATCAAACCCTGCCGCGCAACGCGGGTCAGTTGCTTGATCATTTCCGGAGCGTCTTCAGCGCTCGGTGCCTGAATCACCGCCAGGTCAAAACTGTCACTGGCAAACCGCGCCAGCGACTCGCCATCTTCAACGAACTGGATCAGGAACGCGGCAGGACCGCCGCTGCGACGTGGCCAGCCATCGAGATAACGCAACAGCGTCGGCTGATGTTTGCCGCCAAGCAGGATTTTCGGGTTGCGCTGGGTGATATGTGCCGTGATCGGCGCGGGACGTGCTGGAGGGCGTAGTGCATTCATCGTGTCGTGTCTCTGCCTCAAAAGTCTGCATGGC
Source organism: Pseudomonas sp. PS01299 (assembly GCF_029960145.1). Taxonomy (NCBI): domain Bacteria; kingdom Pseudomonadati; phylum Pseudomonadota; class Gammaproteobacteria; order Pseudomonadales; family Pseudomonadaceae; genus Pseudomonas; species Pseudomonas sp. PS01299. The sequence goes on from NZ_JASCPO010000101.1 coordinate 16,801, forward strand.
AGGTGAGAGGCAACACCGAACCAGCGCTTTAGCGGTATTTCGAAGCCCTGTTCCGGCTTCTGACGGCAACTGTCTGAGTCACCTGGCGCCCCGCAAGTAGCTGTTTAAATCGGCGCATGAGCAACATCCTAGATAACGTGACCGATGAGTGTCAAGAATCGGCCGCAACAAAAAAGGCCCGCACAATGCGGGCCTTTTGCTTGAGCCAGAGCGCTCAACCGGCGATGGCGCGATCCACCGACAGCTTGCCGGCGCCTTCGATCATCACCGCGAGGCTGCCACCGAGCAGCGCCAGGGCGAACTCGTAACCGTTGTTGGCCATGAACAGACCGTTGCTGATGTGTACGGTGAAGATCGCCACCAGCGACAGGAAGGTCAGACCCAGCGCCGCCGGGCGCACCAGCAGGCCGATGATCAGCGCCAGACCGGCGAAGAACTCGGTACCGCCGGCCAGCGTGGCCATCAGGTAACCCGGGTGCAGACCGATGCTGTCCATGTATTGCGCGGTGCCCGCCAGACCGTAACCACCGAACAGACCAAACAGTTTTTGCGAACCGTGGGCGGCGAAGATCACGCCGACCGCGATACGCAGAATGGTCAGGCCGTAACCGGCGCGAGTGAACAGAACCTTGTTGATCAGAGAGCTCATGGGGCATTCCTTGTTTTGCGAGAAGTGTGTTGGGATTGGCCGCTATATTAATCAGTTAAATTCATGTTAAAAGCGCAATTATTCCGCCATAACAATCAAATTATTAGATCATTTCCGTGAAGCGACTTTCTGTCCCCGGGGCTCCAGCGACTCCCGCTCCCGGTCGAACGCCAGGTAATACTTGTTCACGCTATTAACATAGCTGACGGGGCCCATGCCCACCTGCTCCATGGCGATGCGCTCGACCTGAAAGAACCACTGGTTCGGATTCAGCCCGCGCCGGCGCGCCTCGGCGCGCATGCCTTGCACCCGCTCCGGGCCGATATTGTAGGCCGCCAGGGTGAACGCCATGCGCTCGCGCTCATTGAGTTTCGGACTGTTGAAAAACTTGCGGCGAATCATCGCCAGGTACTTGGCCCCGGCCTGCACATTCGCATCGAGATTCTGGATGTTGCTCACACCGACTCGCTGCGCCGCGGACGGGGTAATCTGCATCAACCCGGTCGGACCACTGCCGCTGCGGGCGCTGGGTTGCAGGGCTGACTCCTTGAAGGCCAGCGCCGCCAGATTCAGCCAGTCCATGCTTTGCGCGTCGGCGTGTTTTTGCAGGGTCGGGCGCAGTTTCTCCAGACGCTGGCGGTCAGCCTTGGCCAACGGATAGTGCACCTGGTAGAGCCGTCGATAAATCCGCAGAAACTCTGCATCCTCGTTCGCCGGCTTCCTGTAGCCGACCAGGAAACGATCGATGCTCGCCCGCAGCATCGAGGCATCACGGCGCACGAACCAGTATTCCTCACCCGGCTCGCTGATCATCAATTGCCGGTCGAAACGCAGCTTGGGCAGGATCTTGCCCCAACGCTCGGCGATCGGTTGCTCGACGACGGTCAGGTGGAAAATCCCGCCCTGCACCATCTCCAGCACGTCCTCGACCGCCAGCGTCGGATCGACCCATTCGATCTTGATCGGCGCCAGTTTGTGCAACGCCAGTTTCTGATTGAGCTGGCTGACCGCCTCCCCCGCCGCACTGCCGGTCGGCAAGGCCAGGATCTTGCCGGAAAGCTGCTCGACCTTGGTGTAACGGCGCTCGCCTTTGATGCCGACCAGCACCAGCGGCACGTTGCTGGCGATCGGCTCACTGCTGGCCACCGCGTGGCCGGGTTGCAGATCGAGCAGCTCACCGGGCGCGACCAGATCTCCTTCACCACGCTGCAACGCGCCAAGCAGTTGATCCTTGGCTTTGGGAATGATCTTGAGGGTGACCTCCTGGCCGTCACGGGCGTGGCCATTGAGATATTGCTCGAAGGCGCGCAGGCGATGGTATTCGACGCCGATGGCCTGACCCTGGACTTCACCGGAGCTGTTGCGGCTCTGGTTGACCAGCACGCGCAACACGCGACTGCTGCGGATCTCCGACAGGTCACGAACCTTGGCGGCCGGCACGGCTTGCTGTGGCCCGGGCAAGCGCGCAACCGCCGTTATCGGCAGCAGCAGCGACGCGCACAACAGGAACAAAACCGAGGGACGATGCATCCACTCTCCGGAAAGAATACGGGGCGATTTCACCGCTGAACGGTCGAAGTCACCGACGAAAACAGAGCGCCTGGAGCGCTGGCAAAGTGCGAGAGACTGGCACAGTGATGGCTTTGCTGCCAACCCGGGCTACGTCACGGCATCAAAAGACAGCTATAACTCGTTGTAGTTCTTGGCTTTTCTTATAAATCTACAGCTCTGGTATGCTTTCCGGCCTTCGGCCCGAGGTAGAACCATGCAACTCATCGATATCGGCGTCAACCTGACCAACCCCAGTTTCGCCGAAAAACATCAGGCCGTGCTCGACCGCGCCTACGCTGCCGGGGTCTGCCAACTGGTGCTGACCGGCACCAGCGTCGAGAGTAGCGAACAGGCGCTGGAGCTCTGCCGGCAACTGGATCAAAGCGGCCAGCGGCTGTTTGCAACCGCTGGCATTCACCCGCATTCGGCCAGTGACTGGAACGCTGACAGCGCGCGTCGTTTGCGCAGTCTGCTGCAAGAGCAAAACGTGGTCGCCGTGGGCGAATGCGGGCTGGATTTCAACCGTGATTTCTCGCCGCGCCCGCAACAGGAAAAAGTCCTCGAAGAACATCTGGCGCTGGCAGTAGAACTGCAATTGCCGGTGTTCCTGCATGAGCGGGATGCCAGTCAGCGTCTGCTGGAAATCCTCAGGGACTTCCGCGACCAACTGCCCGCCGCCGTGGTGCACTGCTTTACCGGCGAGCAAAAAGCCCTGTTCAGTTACCTCGATCTGGACCTGCACATCGGCATCACCGGCTGGATCTGCGACGAGCGCCGTGGCACGCATCTGCACCCGCTGGTCAAGGAGATCAAGCGCGGACGACTGATGCTCGAAAGCGACGCGCCGTACCTGCTACCGCGCACCTTGCGCCCAAAGCCGAAGAACGGCCGTAATGAGCCAGCGTATCTGACCGAGGTGCTGCGCGAAGTGGCGCCGCATCGGGGCGAGACCGAGGAAGATCTGGCTGCGCACACAACGGCGTGTGCCCGCGCGTTCTTCAACCTCCCCGCCCTGCCCTGACACACCTCAAATCCCATTGTGGGAGCGGGCTTGCTCGCGAAGGCGGTGTGTCAGTCATTGTTAATTAACTGAACCACCG
>NZ_JASCPO010000102.1:0-19917 GCF_029960145.1 Pseudomonas sp. PS01299
TGGGCGGCCGTTTTTTTGACGCGTCTGAATCGGCCCCATCCCGCGCAGGCTCACTCCTACATTGGAACGCGCCCTTCTGTAGGAGTGAGCCTGCTCGCGATGGCAGCGACGCGGTTTCGGATCAGGTCCGCATCCCGCGCCCACTCACCAGCAACCGCGCACAACCGAGGTACAACACCACCGTCGCCACCACCATGAAGGTGATTGCGATACCGATGCGGATATCCGATACGCCAAGAATGCCGTAACGGAAGGCATTGACCATATGCAGCACCGGGTTGGCCAGCGACACGGTCTGCCAGAACGGCGGCAGCAAGGTGATCGAGTAAAACACGCCACCGAGGTAAGTCAGCGGGGTCAGCACAAACGTCGGGATGATCGAAATGTCATCGAAGTTGCGCGCAAACACCGCGTTGATGAAGCCCAGCAGCGAGAAGATCGTCGCGGTCAAGATCACCACCAGCAAGGTCACGCCGAGGTGATGCACCTGCAGATGGGTGAAGAACAGCGACAGAATGGTCACGATCACCCCGACCATCAAGCCACGCAGCACGCCGCCAATGGTGAAGCCGATCAGAATCGTGTGCGGCGACACCGGCGAGACCATTAGTTCCTCGATGGAACGCTGAAACTTGCTGCCGAAGAAACTCGAGACCACGTTGCCGTAGGAGTTGGTGATCACCGACATCATGATCAGCCCCGGCACGATGTACTCCATGTAACTGAAGCCACCCATGCCGCCAATCTGCTTGCCGATCAGGTTACCGAAGATCACGAAGTACAGAACCATGGTGATCGCCGGCGGCAGCAGGGTCTGCGGCCAGATCCGCGTGAAGCGTTTGACCTCGCGATAAACGATGGTCTGGAGGGCGACGAGGTTGGGGCGGAACTCGGAACTCATACCGCCACCTTCGACAGATTCTTCTCTACCAGAGACACGAACAGCTCCTCGAGGCGATTGGTTTTGTTACGCAGGCTCAGCACTTCAATATTCTGCTGCGCCAATTGAGTGAACAGCGCGGTGATGCCCATGGATTTGTCGACCTGGACTTCCAGGGTATGGCCGTCGAGCAACCGAGCGGGATAGCCGATCAGTTGCGGCGCGGCGTGCAAGTCGTTTTTCAGGTCGAGCAGGAAGGTTTCGACGTGCAGCTGGCCCAGCAGCTGTTTCATGCTGGTGTTCTCGACAATGGTGCCGTGGTCGATGATGCCGATGTTGCGGCACAGCTGCTCAGCCTCTTCCAGATAGTGCGTGGTGAGGATGATGGTGATGCCTTTCTGGTTCAGCTCGGTGAGGAACGTCCACATCGAGCGACGCAGTTCGATGTCGACGCCTGCGGTCGGCTCATCGAGGATCAGCAGGCGCGGCTCATGCACCAGGGCGCGGGCAATCATCAGTCGGCGTTTCATGCCGCCGGACAGCGAACGCGACGGCACATCGCGCTTGTCCCACAGGCCGAGCTGGGTCAGGTACTGCTCGGCGCGTTCCTTGGCGATCTTCGCCGGGATGCCGTAGTAACCGGCCTGGGTCACGACGATGTCGAAAGTCTTTTCGAACTGGTTGAAGTTGAATTCCTGGGGCACCACACCGATCGAGCGCTTGAGCGCGGCGGGGTTCTTGTCCAGGTCATGACCGAAGATATTCACCGTGCCGCTGGTCTTGTTGACCAGGGTCGAGAGAATGCCGATGGTCGTGGATTTGCCGGCGCCGTTGGGGCCGAGCAAGGCGAAAAAGTCACCTTCGGCGACGTCCAGATCGATACCACTCAAGGCCTGGAACCCGTTGCCGTAGGTTTTGGTTAGCTGCCGGATGGACAGAGCGGAACTCATATCGGATTTACGCACCAAGAAGGGAAGAAAAGGAAAGATTGGGCCGGGCGGCGAACAAAACAACCACGGCGCATGAGCGCAATGGTGCTTGCCGCCGCCACACAAGTACAGTCAAGAGTGTCGATAGTTATTATCAAGTCAACGCGGTCATGACTGCTTTCTGATAGGCCGGACGCTGCTTCAGCCGTGCGTACCAAGCCTGCAGATGCGGCTGCGCGGCACGTTCGATGGGCATCTCGAACCAGGCATAAATGAAACTGCCCAGCGGAATATCGCCCATGCCGATTTCGCTGCCGGACAGGTACGGCTGGCTGGCGAGGGCCTGATCGGCCATGGCCAGCAGCGCGGTGCATTCCTTGATTGCGGCGTTGATCGCCGGCCAGTCCTGCTGGTCCGCTGGGGTACGCAATACGCCCCAGAACACGGTGCGGAACGGCCCGGCAAAACTTGAGGTGGTCCAGTCCATCCACTTGTCAGCAATGGCCCGGGCTTGCGGGTCTGACGGATACCAGGCGCTGTTCGGCGCATGCCTGGCCAGCAAGTAACGCACGATGGCATTCGATTCCCACAGCACGAAGCCGTCATCCTCGATCACCGGCACCCGGCCGTTCGGGTTCATCGCCCGGTATTCAGGCGTGTCGACCACACCGAAGGCGCCACCGGCGTCAATCGCCTCGTAGGCCAGGCCCAGCTCCTCGGCGGCCCACAGCGGCTTCCTGACATTCGATGAGTTTTTCCGTCCCCAGATCTTCAGCATGACCGCCTCTTTTCCAATGCGTGGGCAGGCAGCATACGCCGGATCAGACCCGACTCAAATCACTCTGCATATCGCCCAACACCTTCGCCTGACGTTCGCCGAACAGATGCGGGTAGCACTTTTTCAAGTGCTCGAAGAAGAACCGCTCCGGCACATCGACGAACTGACCATGATCGACCAGATACTCCATCAACAGCGCGCCGTCACGGTTGTATGGGTGAAAAACGCTGTCACTGATGCCGTCAAAGTCCAACGGTGCGACGTTGAACAGCTCGCAAAGTTGCTGATTGAAGGCCGGCGTGGCCTTGACCCAACGGTCATTGAGGAACAGCTCGGTGTAGCCGTGCATGGCAAACACATCGCTGCGCAGCAGTTCCAGCAGACGCGGGGTCGACAGGTGATTCTTGACGTCGGCCAGACCGATGCGTGCGGGAATGCCGCAATGCCGTGCGCACCCGGCCAGCAATGTGGCCTTGGGCACGCAATAGCTTTCCCCGGTGGCCAGCGCATAGCTGCCGCACAGGGTTTGCGGGTCGAGGCTGAAGGTATACGGGTTGTAGCGCACCGCATCGCGCACGGCGTGATAGAGACTGATCGCCTGCGCGAGCGGGTCGCGGCTGGCACCGCGGTGTTGTTCGGCGAACTCCACCACCGCCGGGTGGTCACTATCGATGAAGCGGCCGGGACTCAGATACTCGCGCATGACGATGTTCTCCTGGGTGAGTCCCGAGTCTAGCGACAGCTCAAGCACAGAGATAACGACGTTTCGGCCAAACATGCACGCAAAGACGCGGGAACGGCGAACGATTTCCCACGGGTGTTGCCCACCGAACCTACGAAAACCATCCGGGGTTTCCCACGAGTTCAATCACCATGTTCTGACCACCCCGTTTTACAGATGCCGTCTAAGCTCTGGAGGGTCGGTTTGCCTTGGTTCACGGAGGATTACATATGCTGTTGTTGTGGATACTGGTTCTGATCGTCGGTGTGGCGTATCTCGCCCACCGCCGCATCGCCCCCCTGCCCGCGTTGGGTATCGTCGCCGTATACCTGCTGGCGATGGGCATTTTCAGCCATGCTCCGGGCTGGTTGCTGTTGGTGTTCTGGGTTGTGCTCGCAGCGGTTGCCGCGCCTTTGCTACTGCCCGACCTGCGCCGCAAACACTTCACCGCGCCGCTGTTCAACTGGTTCCAGAAAACCCTGCCGCCGATGTCGCAGACCGAACGCGATGCGATCGATGCCGGTACCGTGTGGTGGGACGGTGAACTGTTCAGTGGCCGTCCGGACTGGGACAAGCTGCTGTCCTACCCGAAAGCGCAACTGACCGAAGAGGAACAGGCCTTCATCGACGGCCCCACCGAAGAACTCTGCGCGATGGTCACTGACTGGCAGATCGGCCAGTCGATGGACCTGCCGCCCGAAGCCTGGAGCCACATCAAGGAACACGGCTTCTTCGCCCTGATCATTCCCAAGGAATTCGGCGGCAAGGGCTTTTCGGCCTATGCCCACTCGCAAGTGGCAATGAAACTCGCGACCCGCAGCGGTGACCTCGCCTCCACGGTGATGGTGCCCAACTCCCTCGGCCCGGCCGAACTGCTGCTGCATTACGGCACCGATGAGCAACGCAACCACTACCTGCCGCGGCTGGCCCGTGGCGACGACATTCCGTGCTTCGCCCTCACCGGCCCGCTGGCCGGTTCCGATGCCGGCGCCATGCCGGACACCGGGATCATCTGCAAAGGTGAATGGGAAGGCCAGGAAGTCATCGGCCTGCGTCTGAACTGGGAAAAACGCTACATCACCCTCGGCCCGGTCGCGACCCTGCTGGGCCTGGCCTTCAAGGCCTATGACCCGGAGCATCTGCTGGGCGACAAGGAAGATCTCGGCATCAGTCTGGCGCTGATTCCTACCGATACACCGGGTGTGGAAATCGGCCGTCGTCACCTGCCACTGGGTGCAGCGTTCATGAACGGCCCGAACTCGGGCAAAGACGTGTTCATCCCGCTGGACTACCTCATCGGTGGCCAGGAAATGCTCGGCAAGGGCTGGATGATGCTGATGAACTGCCTGTCGGTCGGGCGTTCGATCTCGCTGCCGGCAGTCGGCACTGGCGCGGCCAAATTCACCAGCCTGGTGACCGGTCAATACGCGCAGATTCGTGAGCAGTTCAACGTCCCGTTGTCGGCCTTCGAAGGCATTCAGGAAGCCATGGCACGCATCGGCGGCAACGCCTGGATGATGGACGCCGCGCGCATGCTCACCGCCAACGCGGTGGATCTGGGCGAGAAACCGTCGGTACTGTCGGCGATCCTCAAGTATCACCTGACCGAACGCGGCCGCGAGTGCATCACCCACGCCATGGACGTGCACGGCGGCAAGGCAATCATCATGGGTCCGAACAACTACCTCGGACGCAGCTGGAACGGCGCACCGATCTTCATCACCGTGGAAGGCGCGAACATCCTCTCGCGCAACCTGATGATTTTCGGTCAGGGCGCCATTCGCTGCCATCCGTTCGTCCTCAAGGAAATGGCCCTCGCCGGTCGCGAAGACAAAGAACAGGCACTGAAAGAATTCGATGGCCTGCTGCTCAAGCACATCGGTTTTGCCGTCGGCAACGCCGCCAGCACCCTGGTGCTGAACCTGGGCTTCGGCCACTTCGAACATGCACCCGGGGACAGGATCAGTCAGGGCTACTTCCGCGCACTCAATCGGCAGGCAGCGGCATTTGCCATGCTGGCCGACTTCAGCATGATGTTGCTGGGTGGCGAACTGAAGCGCCGGGAACGCCTGTCCGCACGTCTTGGCGATGTGTTGAGCAACCTGTATCTGGCCTCCGCTGCGCTCAAGCGTTATCACGACCTGGATTCGCCGGCGCATATGGAGCCGCTGTTCCGTTGGGCCATGGAAGAAAGCCTCGGCCAGTCGGAACGGGCACTGGATGAGCTGCTGAGCAACTTCCCGAACAAAGTGTTTGGCTGCCTGCTGCGGGTGATCGTGTTCCCGTTCGGCCGTCGCCATAAAGGCCCGTCGGACAAGCTCGGCGCCGAAGTGGCAGCGGTGATCGGTCGTGCCAAAGGCGATCCGACCCTCGAAGAACTGCTCGCCGGTTGCTATCGCCCGCAGTCCGTCGACGATGCCGTCGGTGCCCTGCAACACGCCAGCGATCTGCTGAATGCCGCCCAACCGCTGCACAAAAAACTGCACACCTCGCTCAAGAGCGGTCAGGTCAAACCGGTGGCTGGCGAACACGCCATCGACGCCGCACTGGAGGCCGGGGTGTTGCAACCGCAGGAAGCACAGACCCTGCGCGATGCCGAAGCAGCACGGCGCAAGGTGATCGACGTCGATGATTTCGACAAGGAAGAGCTGAGACAGGCAGAAGGCAAAGTCCGCTGATGCCGACGACCGTGTAGCTGTTTATTTGTGAAAAACGGGCACGAGAGCTTTATACTCCCGCGCCCGTTTTGCTCTTGAGGACTTATCTCGTGTCCAACGTCGTTGCCGATCATCTGGTTTTGCTCGACCATCTGCGCAGTATCCTGGTCGCCGTAGGTGAGGCCGAACAGGTTCCCGAAGAAAGCCATGCCTTGTTCCTGGAGCGCTTTGACGAACTGCTGGCGTCCCTGCCGATCGATCCGATCGAAAGCCAGTACCTGGGCCAGGACATCCTGACCCAAGTGATTACCCGTTATCCGCAAATAGCCCACCTGATCCCGCGGGATCTGCTGTGGTTCTTCGCTGGTGACTGCCTGCACTACCTGTCCGATGAAGAAATCGATCTGTATCAGGCACTGGAAGAACGTCGCTACGAAGCCGAACAGAACGATGAACCGTTCGACTGGAATCAGGAAAAACAGTTGCTGGCGATGTCTGCTCAGGACAGCAAGCACTGATTTTCTGCCCGGTTAAGAAAAGGCCCGCATGGTGATTCATGCGGGCCTTTTTATTGTTCGGCGTTTACAACAATCCTTCGCTTTCGGGCAGCTCGTAGGCCATCGCCAGATTATTCGGCGCCCCCGCCTTGCCCGGCTTGCTCAACGTCGGCTCCTTCTCCAGGCACTCCACCAGATAATCGATGAATACCCGCAGCTTCGGCGGCAGGTAGCGCGTGGGCGAATGCAGCAACCACAGACCACCGTGGTAAGAAGCGAGGAACGTCCACTCCGGCAACACCTGCACAATCAACTTCTGCTCAAGCGCATAGCGCGCGGTGAAGTACGGCAGGCTGCCAATACCAATGTGCTGCAACACTGCCCCGAGCCGCACGCCGGTATGGTTGGCGGCATAGCGGCCACGTACGCCGACGGTCACCGCTTTACTGCCCTTCTTGAATTTCCAGCGCGCATCGCTCGGGGTTTCCCCCAGATAGATGCAACTGTGATTGAGCAGATCGTGAGGGTGAGTCGGCGTGCCATGTTCGGCCAGGTATTGCGGGGTGGCGCAGAGCAAATGGTCGATGGTCAGCAACTGCCGTCCGACCAGCCCGGCCGGCGGTCGATCAGTTATACGAATCGCCAGGTCGACATGATCGTCAATCAAATCAACCTGGCGGTCTTCCAGCAGCAACTCGACATCGACTTTCGGATAACGCCGCAGAAACTCAGGCATGTGCGGATGAATCACGAAACGCCCGACCGCTTTCGGCACACTGACCCGCACCAGCCCTTCCGCCTCGTGGGTGAACTGCCCACTGATCTCCATCACCGATTTGGCGGCGCTGACCATCTCCTGACAGCGCTTGAACACTTCCTCGCCACCATCACTCAAGCGCAGTTTGCGCGTGGTGCGCTGCAGCAAACGCGTAGCCAGGGCCTTTTCCAGGCGGGAAATGCTGCGACTGATCGCCGACGGCGACGAGCCCAACTGGCGGGCCGCCTCGGAAAAACTGCCGATCTCCACGACCTTGACGAAGATCGCCATTTCACCGAGCAGTGGCAGCGGAAGATTGATGCTCACAGCGCACAAGTCCTTTGATGTTTGAACGGATTATCACGTTATTGCACGATTCATATAATAAAAACAGACACTTTAATAAGGGCATGGAATATGACGCTTCGCCTCTTTTTCCATAGTGATGACCTCAAGGCTAATGTGGAAGTCCTCGACTGCACGCCCCACGAGAACGAATTTGCCGTGGTGCTGCGCGCCACGTTGTTTCATCCGCAAGGCGGTGGTCAGCCTTGTGACACCGGCATGATCGGCGAAAGCCAGGTGCTGCGCGTGGTGCAGGAACCTGACCGGATCGTGCATTACGTCGATCGTCCGGTAAAACCCGGCATGACCTGTATTCACGTGGATGAACAACGTCGCCGCTACAACACCCGCATGCACTCGGCCGGGCACCTGATCGGGCATTTCGTGCAGGCCATGGGCTGGACGCCGATCAAGGCGCACCACTGGCCGGACGAGGGCCGAGTGCAATTCAAGCCGGGCGATGCCGCTCAGGAAGTCGACGCACCTACCGTTCAACACGGTATCAGTCAGTGGATCGAACACGATCTGCCGCGCCTGACCTCACTGCGTGAAGGCGCGCGGGAAATTGGTTTTGGCGAGCTACCGGCCTATGGCTGCGGTGGCACCCACGTACGCAGCCTGAAGGATTTGGGCACAGTCACGATCGCCTCGCTTTCGCAGAAGAAAGGCACGTTATCCGTCCACTACAGCGTGGATTAAGCTTCTCGGGCGCTGCTCCGCGCAGCGTCCGACGCCGGTGGAACCGCACTCGCCGGTTCCGTTGACTATCGATAGATGGACCTAAAAACAATGATGCTAGACGTCGAGCGTCTCGATGAGACGTGCATAAAAAAACTGGCCAACGAAGAAGTCCTCGCCATCCGCGTCAAAGGCTTCTTGCCCGAGCCGCTGGCGATCGAGATTGGCGACAAGATTCTTGCTCCGGGCTTTGAGGGCTACATCAACGCGCCGAGCATCGGCCGGATCGGCATGGCGTTTTACGAGGCGGAAAACCAGCCGCTGCTGATCGAGGACTACTTCGAGCGCGCCACCCGCAACATCGCCGAACTGCGCGAGCGCTGTGCGCCCTATTCCTCGCCGGTCGACACCCTGCGCTGCATGCTCGACGAGTCGTGGCCGGCCGGCGCGCATCTGGAAAACCTCTATGGCCGCAAGATGTATGTCGGCCTGTCGCGGGTGGTCAAACCCGGCGTGTGCTTCCTCGCCCACCACGACATTTTCGCCAAGGACGCCCCGGACAGCTTTCAGGCCCGCAGCCTGGAGGCGCAGTTCGCCTGCAACGTCTACCTGAACATGCCGACCGAGGGCGGCGCGTTGCAAATGTGGGACGACGACATCACCCCGGATCAGTTCGACCAGATGCGCGGCGACAGTTACGGCATCGACCCGGCGCGGCTCGGCCCACCGACCCTGGAAGTGCGGCCGGAGCCGGGCGATTTCATCATGTTCAATTCGCGCTGCATGCACTCGGTGACCCCGGGCGTGGCGGATCCGCGTCTGAGCCTTTCGTTCTTTGTCGGCTATCGCGGCAATGCTTCACCCCTGACCTTCTGGAGCTGAGATGTTATCGAACTACCTGGGCGAGTTTCTGGCGCTGGCCACCATTCACTTTCTGGCCGTGGTCGCTCCCGGCCCGGACTTTGCCGTGACCATTCGCCAAAGCGTGCGCTTCGGCCGACTGGTGGGCATCTGCACCGCACTGGGCATCGGCGCCGGCATTTCGGTGCACGTTCTCTACACCTTGCTCGGCGTTGGCGCCCTGATGCACACCACGTCGTGGTTGCTGACGGTGGCCAAGGTGATCGGTGGCGCATACATCTTTTACCTCGGCATCAGCCTGATCCGCAGTAAACCGAAGACCACGCTCGAAGGCGAAAAAAGCGCTGACGAACCGCTGGTCGAGCAGTCGCTGTTCAAGGCGTTCAGCACCGGTTTTCTGACCAATGCCACCAACCCCAAGGCCACGCTGTTCTTCCTGGCGATCTTCACCACGATCATCAGCGCCAGCACCCCGCTGAATATTCAGGCGCTGTACGGGGTGTGGATGTGCTTCGTCAATGCGCTGTGGTTCGTGATCGTCGCGCTGTTTTTCTCCAGCACCCGGGTACGCACCCTGTTCATGCGCATGGGCCATTGGTTCGAGCGCAGCATGGGCGTGATCCTGATTCTGTTCGCCGGCAGGCTGGTGCTGTCGATGTAAACGCTGCGCCCAAAGACAAGGCCCGATCAGTTGCACACTGCTCGGGCCTTTTTCGTTTGTGCGCCGCTTTTGCATTTCTGTGCGACGGATCCCACTTCAGGGGCTCCCCTTCAACACCTTCGCGGTGTTAGTTTGGAAAAGATTTGTTTCAACTTTCAAACACTTCCACTCAACTGCCTGCAAAGGAATGCCCACCGCAATGAATTTTTCTCTCAAGCGACTGGCCGCTACCAGCCTGATCCTGGCCAGCTTTTCTGCGTTCACCCTGCCCGCGCAGGCCAACATCACTCCGCAACAGAGCGCAGTCATTCTCAAGAGTTTCGATGAGGCGAGCCTCACCGACTTCCGCCAGTTTCTGGGTGCCGTAGGCAAGAGCGACCTGGGTAAAACCGACAACCTCGGCCTGGCGATCAACGCCTTTCTCGACAACAAGACCCCGAGCGCGGAACAGCAGAACGAGATCTACCGCCTGCTGGGCATTTACACCCGCGCCAAGTACGGCAAAGCCGCCCTGGAAACCCTGCGCGAACTGGTGGAAATCCCGACCTTCCAGAAAGAAGGCGTGGCCCAGCACGACAATCCGGAGTTCATCAAGATCGCCGAAAAGATCAAGAACCTGGCCGAATCGTTCAACCTGAAGTTCCGCAACGTCGACAACCGCGTCTATGAAATCTCCCTCGACGGCAGCGGCGACGAAGTCGTGGGCATTCACGCGCATGCCGACGTGGTGCCGGTCACCCCGGAAAACTGGGTGCTGAAGGACGGCACCAAACTCGACCCGTTCAAAGTCACGCTGATCGGCGACCGCATGTACGGTCGCGGCACCGAAGACGACAAGAACGGCATCGTCGTCGCGATGTACGCGATGAAAGTGATCAAGGAAGAAAAGCTGCCGCTGGCACGCAACTTCAAACTGCTGGTGGACACCACCGAAGAAACCACCGGCGACGCGATCCCGTACTACTTCGAACACAACCCGACGCCGAACTACAACATGGCGCTGGACGGTGGCTACCCGGTGGTCATCGCCGAGAAAGGCTACGGCACGGTCATGGCCAGTTTCCCGCTGCGCAAGGCTGAAGGCAACGGCGCAGAAATCATCTCGATGACCGGCGGCCTGGCAACCAACCAGATTCCATCGGTTTCGGTGGCGACACTCGTCACCGACAAGCCTGAGCAACTGGCTGCGAGTCTGCAGAAAGCCGGCAGCGAATACGCGAAAAAACACGGTGGTGACTTCGAAGTCGCGGCCAAGGTTGACGGCAAAGACGTCAAGCTGAGCGTCACCGGTGTGTCAGCGCACTCCTCCGAACCCGAGTCCGGCGTCAACCCGGTCGCGCGGATGCTCGACTTCATCAACAGCCTCGACGGCAAGGTGGCGCTCAAGCACAACCAGATCACCGACGCTGCACGCTATGCGTCCACCAACTGGGGCCTGGATTATCTGGGTAAAAAACTCGGCGTGGACTTCTCCGATTCGTTCATGGGTCCGCTGACCACCTCGCTGACCTACGTCGGCGTGGACGACAAAGCCTTCAAACTGGCAGTCAACCTGCGCGTGCCGAAGGGTAAATCGCCAGAAGTGCTGAAGAAGCAAATCGCTGACAAACTGGCGGCCTGGAGCAAGAAATCCCACGTTGCCGTGGACTTCACTTACTCGATCGCCGAACCGATGTACCGCAATCCGGAAGGCGAATGGGTCAAGGCACTGCTGGCGGTGGCCACTGAAAACCTCGGCATGAAGCACGAGTTCGGCACGTCTGCCGGCGCGACCTCGGTGCATGAATTGCCGAACGGCGTGCAATTCGGCCTGGCCCGGCCTGAAGTCAAATACACCGGGCATACCGATGGCGAGTTCAAGACGGTTGACCAGTTCCTGCTGGATCTGCAGATCGTCACTGAGATGATGGGCCGTGTCGGCCAGCTACCGAAGCTCTGATAAGGCATGGGCCCGTGATTCAGCGGGCCTGACGTGAAAACAAAAAAGGACCCGAAGGTCCTTTTTTGTTGCGTACAAAACGCTGCACAAACAAAAACGCCGATCATCACTGATCGGCGTTTTTGTGAAATTGGAGCGGGAAACGAGACTCGAACTCGCGACCCCGACCTTGGCAAGGTCGTGCTCTACCAACTGAGCTATTCCCGCAATGGCGTCCCCTAGGGGACTCGAACCCCTGTTACCGCCGTGAAAGGGCGGTGTCCTAGGCCACTAGACGAAGGGGACAGGCTACAACTTTCACTAATAAAAACGCCGCTCACTGAGCGGCGCTTTTAGAATTTGGAGCGGGAAACGAGACTCGAACTCGCGACCCCGACCTTGGCAAGGTCGTGCTCTACCAACTGAGCTATTCCCGCAAATGGCGTCCCCTAGGGGACTCGAACCCCTGTTACCGCCGTGAAAGGGCGGTGTCCTAGGCCACTAGACGAAGGGGACACGCTACCCGGAACACATGGTGTGTGTTTCGGTGTCCAGACCCGCATCCGAAGACTTGGTTCTGGTTTCACTCAGCCCCGCCCAAAAGCAGTGCTGTTTAAAATTGGAGCGGGAAACGAGACTCGAACTCGCGACCCCGACCTTGGCAAGGTCGTGCTCTACCAACTGAGCTATTCCCGCATTGGCGTCCCCTAGGGGACTCGAACCCCTGTTACCGCCGTGAAAGGGCGGTGTCCTAGGCCACTAGACGAAGGGGACACGCTACAACATTCACTCCCTGCCGCGTTTCGCTGTGTGCTTTACGCTGCAAGTGGCGCGCATTCTATGGATGGTTTGAGAGGTCGTCAACCCCCGAATATAAATTTATTTAAATCAATGACTTCGACCTGCTTTACGGGAGCATTCGGGCTTTTCCGTCGCCCGACGATTGACGCCTATATTCCGCCACACGCCAAGGCGTTATAGTCCGCAACACAATGATGGCAATCTGCGCACCTTGCGCCAGCATTCATATAAGCAGTGTGCAGCCGATATAGACAGAAGCTGCTGAATCAACTCGTCGAGCGGCGCTGGGCGCCTGAATGTCCAGCCACTACACTCGCATGCGAACCCTATAAAGAGGTCTTACCGGTGACACCACTCATGATCACCCTGCTAGTCATAGCCGGGATCGCAATTCTGATCGCCATTGGCTACATGAACCATGTGGTGGAAAACAACAAACTGGAGAAGGCCCGCACCAAAGTCGAACTCAACGACCGCCTGCGCCGCTGCGGCGAACTGACCGAAACCTTCCCCGGCCAGTTCATGACCCCGGCACTCAAGCTGCTGCTGACCCGACTGGAACTGAACGTCTGCCAACGTCTGCTGAACCTGGAAAAAACCAGCGCCACGACCAAGGCACGGATCACCGAACTCAGCGCACTGGTGGCCCAAGGCGAATCGATCCCGGTCAACAACCCGCCGGCACCGATCCTGACCGAAGCCAAAGCCAAGGACGTCCGTTTCCTGCTCGAAGCCCTGCACGGCCAGATCACCCGCGCCGCCCACGACGGCTTCCTGCCACCGAACGAAGCCAAACACTGGATCAAGGAAGTCCGCCACATCCTGGTCCTGCTGCACATCGAATTCTTCAACAACCTCGGCCAACAATCCCTGCAACAAAACCAACCCGGCCAGGCCCGCCTCGCCTTCGAACGCGGCGTGCAATACCTGCGCAAACAGCAAGACCCGCAGATGTACTCGGAACAACTGCAATACCTGGAAAAACTCCTGGCCCGCGCCAATGCCCAGGTCATGGACAAGATTGCTCCGGTTGAAGGCGAAGTGAACCAGTTGACCGAAGGCCTCAAAGAAGTCGAAGCCGATGCGGACTGGAAGAAGAAAGTGATTTACGACTGATGGTCGAGAGTTAAGAGAAGCCACCGAGAGGTGGCTTTTTTGTGGGGGGTGGGCTGACTGCCATTGCGAACATTCAGTTAGAGATTGGTTGGCAGTCAGGCCTCTTCGCGAGCAAGCCCGCTCCCACAGTGGGCATGAGTTTATTCAGTTGGAGATTGGTCGGCTGTCAGGCCGCCATCGCGAGCAGGCTCACTCCTACAGAAGAGCGAGATAGTGCACCGCCTCGCTCTTCACCACTCAAATGGCCGAGTGTCAGCTCGCCGAAAGCTCTTGATCTTGCCGTGCCGGCCCCGTCGGCAGGCTGAGTGGAGGGGTTTATCCGGGGGTGGGAGCGCAGCGACCGTTTGGCGCAGCCAAACACATCGAGAGGAGGTGCAGCGAAGCAAACCGGAGGCGATGCCCCCGGATGAATCCCGGAGCGAAGGAACCCGAGCCTAAGCGAGGGCCGAACGCCGGGGCCAAGCCTTTTGCTTACTTTTCGGCGTCTGGAAAAGTGAGCCGCTGTAAGAGCGGAACCATAAGAAGCCGTTACCGCAGCAACGGATATTCACCCAAAACCCCAAGAACCTGGTCGGCCCAGAGGCCGCCAAGTCAAAGCCGAAAATGCCCAACCATCCCCTTGAGCTCCCCCCCCAACCGCGCCAGCTCAACACTCGAAACCGCATTCCCCCGCATCGCCATCGAAGACTGATCCGCACTCGCACGAATACTCGTAACACTGCGATTGATCTCCTCAGCCACCGAGCTCTGCTCCTCCGCCGCCGCCGCAATCTGCTGATTCATCTGCTGAATCAACGAAACCGCCGCCGCAATACTGCCCAGCGCACTCTCGGTCTGCAGCGCATCACTGACCGCCAGCTTCACCAAGTCACCACTGCTCTGAATCTGCTGCACCGACGAATGCGCCGCCGAGCGCAACGCACTGACCAGACGCTCGATCTCCTCGGTGGATTGTTGTGTACGCCGCGCCAACGCGCGAACCTCATCAGCCACCACCGCAAAGCCCCTGCCCTGCTCCCCGGCCCGCGCCGCCTCGATTGCGGCGTTGAGCGCCAGCAGATTGGTCTGCTCGGCAACGCTCTTGATCACATCCAGCACCGTACCGATGTTCTGGATCTGCGCACTGAGGCTTTCGATGCTCGAACTGGCCGACGTCGCCGAATCCGCCAGTTGCTCGATCCGCACCATGCTCTGGCGCACCACCTGCTGCCCGCTCTCGACCTTGGCATCCGCCGTTTGTGCGGCCAGCGCCGCCTCCTCGGCATTGCGCGCCACGTCATGAACGGTGGCGGTCATCTGGTTCATGGCCGTGGCCACTTGCTCGGTCTCTTCCTTCTGGCTGTTGACCTCAAGGTTGGTCTGCTCGGTTACCGCCGACAGCGATTGCGCGGAACTGGCCAACTGCTCGATGCCCGCCTGCAAACCGCTGACGATCGTGCTCAGCCCGGTGCCCATCTGCTGCATCGCCAGCATCAGTTGCCCGATCTCATCACGCCGGGTGACCTCCACCCTCGCACTCAAATCCCCGGCCGCAATCTGCTGTGCCACCCGCATCACACTGCGCAGCGGCGCGACGATCAACCGGGTGATGAGCCACGCGGCAATCAGCCCCACCAGCAACGCCAGCGCCGAAGAACCGATGATCAACACCGAGTTCTTCTTCAATTCCGCCTGCATCGCGCCATCCTCGGCGCCATACGCCTGATCCACGCGCGCCATCACCTGCGCTGCACGCTGGTGCAACTGTTCGTAGACGGTTTTTTCCTGGGCCAGCAGGCCGGTGTACTCGGCGAGCTTGTCGTTGAATCCGGCGATGTGCCCGGACACCTCATTGAGTACCGTCAGGTAGCCCTCGTCCTTGACCGTGGTCTTCAACTGCTCGGCCTGAGCCTGCGCCTGAGCGGCCTGCTCGATGTTGCCCTTGCCGGCGCTGTCGGCATCGCCCTTGCGGCTCTGGTCCAGACGAACCCGCGCCTCGTTCATCGCCTGCAACATCAGCCGCGACACCTGGCTGACCTGGCTGGCCTGTTCGATGAACTGTGCGCCGTCCTTGCCTTCGGTGTCCTTCAAGGTATACGCGCCATCATCGGCCAGACCGGCCTGCAGTACGTCCAGGTTATTGGCCACGCTGGACACCGACCAACTGGCCATTTCCAGCGCCAGATCCTTGGCCTGGGTCAGCGAGACAAACTCATCGAAAGCCTTGCGATAAGCGCCCAGTGCCTGTTCGACATCGCTCATCACCGCCACGTTGGCCGGGGACTGCGCCTTGAGTTGCGCGGCCTGAGCCAGCAAACCGTCTACGCCTTCGTGCAAGGCATCGACGGTTTTCGGGTTGCTGTGCAGCGCATAGTCCTGCTCCAGCAGCCGCACCTTGAGCAGTGCACTGTTGAGTGATGACATCTGCTTCAGCCCATCGAAGCGCTGACTGATGGTCTGCAGGGACCAGACACCAATGGCAGCCACCAGCGCAGTCAACAGCAGCACCAGCACGAACCCGATACCCAGTTTCTTCGCCATACCGAGGTTGGCAAAACGTCCTTGCACGGCGGAAATCATTGCGCGAAGCCCCCTGCCAAAGTCTGTTGCCGAAGATTCGCAACGGCCATGGAGCAGCACAAGTCTCTGGCGTCGGAATAATGGCAAAAAGCTACGCACGCGTCGTTTTCAGAACGCTTGAGGTCGATTCACACCGGTACTGCGAAAAAACTGCCGGGCCCTCGGATCACAGGCATAGGCCACGTTGATCCGCTGCCACTCACTGGGTTCGCCACTCGGACTGAAGGCCCCCGGGTCGCAAAGGCTGACACCATTGCACTGCGCCTGACTGTGCAAGCGGCCAGTATCGCCCAGCGGGGCACGGGCCCAGATGAACAGGCCGCCACACGGCTTACCGAAAACCTCCCAGTCGGCGTCTTCCAGCGCCTGCAACGCGACGACCCGATCGGTATTCAACCGTTGACGCTGGCGCTGGACCATTTTGCGATAGGCGCCATTGGCCAGAAGACTGGTCAGCACCGCCTCATTGAAACTCGAAGCGCCCATGCTACTGATCATCTTGATTCGCCCCAGCCGCGCTATCAGCGCTGGCTCGGCGTACACAAACCCGACGCGCAGCGAGCTGCTCAGTGTCTTGGAAAAGCTGCCGACATAGATCACTCGCTCATCGAGTGCCGCCAGGCGTGTGCCATTGCCATTGTGCAGGTCGGCGTAGACATCGTCCTCGATCACTCGCACATCGTGAGCGTTGCACAACCGCAGGATCTGTTGGGCAACGCCAAGGGTCAGGCAAGAGCCGGTGGGATTGTGGTGGTGACTGTTGATGAACATCGCGACCGGCCGGAACTGCCGCAACAGTGCTTCCAGCGCCTGGGGATCCGG
This sequence comes from Pseudomonas sp. PS01299, assembly GCF_029960145.1. Lineage (NCBI taxonomy): Bacteria > Pseudomonadati > Pseudomonadota > Gammaproteobacteria > Pseudomonadales > Pseudomonadaceae > Pseudomonas > Pseudomonas sp. PS01299. Next base: position 16,981 of record NZ_JASCPO010000102.1, read on the forward strand.
CCCGCTCGGCGTGCGGCGCACTTCCAGCAACTGCACGCCGTACAGGCGCAACAGCTCGAACAGCGGCGCATAGCCCGGGGTTTCGACGACAACGCAGTCACCGGCCTTCAACAATGTGCGCGCGAGCAGATCAAGCGCCTGGCTCGCACCGGAGGTCGTCAGCACCTGTTCATCCAGAGCCTCGACGCCGATCAGCCTGAGGCGTTTGACGATCTGCTCGCGTAACGCCGGCAGCCCCAGCGGGCTGCTGTAATTGAACAGACTCGCCATGTCGGTACGGGCCACCTGACGGATCGCATAACTCAGGTCGTCGGATTCACGCCAGCTCTGCGGCAAGCCTCCCTCGCCGAGTTTCAACCCGCTGTGTGCCTGCCCGCAGTCAATCCCGATCACCCCACGGCCCTGCGCGGCCACCATGAACCCGGCGCCCTGACGCGGGGCCAGAACGCCTTGCGCCACCAGCCGTTCGCAGGCTTCGGCCACACACGACTGACTCAGCAGATTGGAGCGCGCAATCTGCCTGACGGAGGGCAAGCGCGTGCTCGGCGCCACACCGCTTCGCGAGATCCACTCAGTCATGCCATCAACAATCTGCTGTACGACCGGCACCATTGCCTGTCGGTCAATTCTCAATTCCATGAGCACGCAAACTCCTGTCCATTTTGCTGGCGGCAGTAAATCACAGCCGCGTCGCTCAGGCTGTGCGACAACGCCGTCAAAAGCAGCCGTTCTAACCGTTTGATACACATTGTTTAGCGGTTTAACGGAACGGGCGCCCAGCAACAGGAAAACCCGCACTGAGGCGGGTTCCAGAGTATTGCCACTCGGCGTCAGAAAGCCGTGACGCCGCCATCCACGGCCAAGGAATGACCGGTGGTAAACGCCGCGCCATCGCTGCACAGATACAGCACGGCGCTGGCGATTTCCTCGACCTTGCCGATGCGCCCCACCGGGTGCATCGCGTTGGCGAACTCGCCTTTCTTCGGGTCAGCCTCGTAAGCGCGACGGAACATGTCGGTGTCGATCACCGCCGGGCACACGGCGTTGACGCGGATTTTCTTCTTCGCGTATTCGATCGCCGCCGACTTGGTCAGGCCGATCACCGCGTGTTTCGACGCCGCATAAATGCTCATCTTCGGTGCCGCGCCAAGGCCCGCCACCGACGCGGTGTTGACGATCGCCCCGCCGCCCTGAGCGAGCAACAACGGCAACTGGTACTTCATGCACAACCACACACCTTTGACGTTGACGCCCATGATCGCGTCGAACTCGTCCAGCGAGCCGTCGGCCAGTTTGCCTTGCTCGATTTCGATCCCGGCATTGTTGAAGGCGTAGTCCAGGCGACCGTAGGTATTGATCACCTCGTCCATCAGATTCTTCACTTCGCTTTCGACGGTAACGTTGCAGCGTACGAAGGTCGCTTCGCCGCCGGCTGTACGAATCAGCGCCACGGTGCCTTCGCCCCCTGCCGTGTCCAGGTCGGCCACCACCACTTTCAAACCTTCGGCGGCGAACGCCTGGGCGGTCGCCCGGCCGATACCGTTGGCCGCTCCGGTGACTACGACCACTTGGCCGGAAAACGTCATGCTCATTGTTATGTCCTCGAAGGGAGAGATGCAGGAGGGATTTGCAGACTCGCAGCATAGTCACCGGGGCCCGTCCCGAGTCAGCACTATCAGAAGGCTGTTTATGCCTTCATCCGTCGCAGTGATAAAAGCCTGTGGGCCACTATCACTGCACTGGATCATTGCGCATTCGCCGCATCAGCCAACCTTGCGGCATTGGCCTCGAGGGTCTATCAACAAGGCTTCATTCAGTTCGAGTGCCTGCCATGACCAGCCAGACCAACCGCCAGTTCCTCCTCGCCAAACGCCCGGTGGGTGCTGCGACCCGTGAGACCTTCACCTACCAGGAAGTCCCGGTCGGCGAACCGGGCGCTGGTCAGATACTGGTGAAGAACCAATACCTGTCCCTCGACCCGGCCATGCGCGGCTGGATGAACGAGGGCAAGTCCTATATCCCGCCGGTAGAAATCGGTGAAGTCATGCGCGCCTTGGGCGTGGGCCAGGTCATCGCTTCGAACAACCCGGGCTTTGCCGTCGGCGACTACGTCAACGGCGCCCTCGGCGTGCAGGATTATTTCCTTGGCGAACCCAGAGGTTTCTACAAAGTCGATCCGAAACTGGCGCCGCTGCCGGTGTATCTGTCCGCCCTTGGCATGACCGGCATGACCGCCTACTTCGCCCTGCTCGACGTCGGCACACCGAAAGCCGGTGACACCGTGGTGTTGTCCGGGGCTGCCGGCGCGGTGGGCAGCATTGCCGGGCAGATCGCCAAGATCAAAGGCTGCCGGGTCGTCGGCATCGCCGGTGGTGCCGACAAGTGCAAGTACCTGATCGATGAACTGGGCTTCGACGGCGCCATCGATTACAAGCACGAAGATGTACTGGCCGGACTCAAGCGTGAGTGCCCGAAAGGCGTTGATGTGTATTTCGATAACGTCGGCGGCGAGATCCTCGACGCTGTGCTCAGCCGTCTGGCACCGAAAGCCCGGGTGGTGATCTGCGGCGCCATCAGCCAGTACAACAACAAGGACGCGGTCAAAGGCCCGGCCAACTACCTTTCATTGCTGGTCAACCGTGCGCGCATGGAAGGCTTTGTGGTGATGGACTACGCCGCGCAGTACGCGAGTGCCGCGCAGGAAATGGCCGGCTGGATGGCCAAGGGGCAGCTCAAGAGCAAGGAAGACATCGTCGAAGGTCTGCAGACCTTTCCGGAGACGCTGATGAAATTGTTCAGCGGGGAGAATTTCGGCAAGTTGGTGCTGAAGGTCTGAAACTTAACGCGACAACACACCAAAAGCACTGTGGGAGCGGGCTTGCTCGCGAATGCGGTGGATCAGTCGATATCAATTTCGACTGATCCACCGCATTCGCG
>NZ_JASCPO010000103.1:0-19872 GCF_029960145.1 Pseudomonas sp. PS01299
GCGTCGGCAGGTCCAACATCCCATTGACTGACCCACCGCTTTCGCGAGCAAGCCCGCTCCCACATGTTGTCCGTGTCGGGTCTGCTCCCTGAGGACAATTCATGAGCCTACTGACACGCCTGCTGGCGCGCGGCACTGTCGTGCTCGCCCATTCGGCATCCAAGCTGCAATCGCTGCAAATGCGCCTCACCGCCGGCGAGGTGAACGACGACATGGAGCATTTCGAACCCTACGGTTTCACCAGCAACCCGCTGGCCGGCGCCGAAGGCATCGTCACGTTTCTCGGCGGTGACCGGTCTCACGCCATCGCCCTGGTGGTCGCCGACCGCCGCTATCGCTTGCAGTCGCTGGCCTCTGGCGAAGTGGCGATCTACACCGACGAGGGCGACAAAATTCACTTCAAGCGCGGGCGGATCATCGACATCGAAACCGCCACCCTGAACATCCGCGCCAGCAGCGCCGTGAACTTCGACACGCCGGTGATCAACCAGACCGGCAAGATCGTTTCCACCGGCGACCAACTCGCCGGCGGCATCAGCCAGATCAAACACGTGCACGTCGGCGTGCAGGCCGGTAGCGGCCAGACCGGTGCGCCGGCAGGAGGCAAATAATGCTTGTCAGCCAGAACCTCCACGCCGCATTGACCCGCGCCGTGCTCATCAGCCTGTTTACCTGGCGCCGCGCCGCCGATGACGACGCCCTCGACGACGAGGAGCGCTTCGGCTGGTGGGGCGACAGCTTTCCCACCGTCGCCGACGATCGCATCGGTTCGCGGCTGTGGCTTTTGCGTCGGGTCAAGCTGACTCGACAGACCCAGATGGACGCCGAGTTCTATGCCCGCGAAGCCTTGCAATGGCTGATCGACGACGGCCACTGCAGCGCCATCGACATCATCAGCGAACGCCTCGACGCCCAGCGCCTGAACCTGCGCACGGTCCTGACCCTGGCCGACGGCGAACGTCTGGACATCAACCCCGATAACAGTTGGCAGGTGATCTATGCCGTTTGAAACCCCTTCGCTGCCGGTGCTGATCAAGCGCACCCAAAGCGACCTGGCCGGCGATTCGCTGCGCCAGTCCGATGCGCAAGTGTTGGCCCGCACCCTCGGTGGCGCCGCGTATGGCCTGTACGGTTATCTCGACTGGATTGCCGAGCAGATTTTGCCGGACAAAGCCGACGAATCGACCCTGGAACGCATCGCCGCGCTGCGCCTGAACCAGCCACGCAAACCGGCGCAAGTCGCCACCGGCAGCGTCAGTTTTACCGCGACCGCCGGTGCGGTGCTGGATGTCGACACGCTGCTGCAAGCGAGCGATGGCCGTACCTACAAAGTCACCACCGCGCGCACCACCGTCAATGGCAGCAACACCACCACCATCGCGGCGCTGGATGCTGGCAGCCTGGGCAATGCCGACGCCGGTCTGGCGCTGAACCCGGTGCAGCCGATCGCCGGCGTGGTCGGCAACAGTTTTGTGGTGCTCGCGCCCGGCCTCAGTGGCGGCGTGGCGCGAGAAAGCCTGGAGTCGTTGCGCTCGCGGGTGATCCGTTCTTATCGAGTGATACCCCACGGCGGTTCGGCGAGCGACTACGAAACCTGGGCGCTGGAAGTGCCGGGTGTGACGCGGGCCTGGTGCCGTGGCGGCCTGCTCGGGCCAGGCACAGTGACGGTGTTCATCATGCGTGACGAAGACCCGCAACCGGTGCCCAACGATGAGCAATTGGCGGAGGTTCAGGAGTACATCGAACCGCTGCGTCCGGTGACGGCGGAAGTACACGTGCAGCGGCCGATTCAGGTGCCGGTGGTGTATCGCTTCAAGAGCGTCAACCCGGACACCACTGCTGTGCGCGCCGCCGTTGAAGCGCAACTGCGCGACCTGCACAACCGCGAGGCCGATCTGGGTGTGCCGCTGCTGATCAGCCATATCCGCGAAGCCATCAGCAGCGCCGGCGGTGAGTACGATCACACGCTGACCGCGCCGGCCGCTGACGTGCCTGCCGGGCAAAGCGAACTGCTGACCTTCGGAGGCTGCGTATGGGGGGCATAAGAACCGCCGCGCAATATCAGGCGCAGCTGCGCGCGTTGCTGCCGAGCGGCCCAGCGTGGGACCCGGAACGCGTCCCGGAACTTGAGGAAGTGCTGCAAGGCGTGGCCGTCGAACTGGCGCGCCTCGACGCCCGCGCCGCCGACCTGCTCAACGAGATGGACCCGGCGGGCGTCAGCGAACTGGTGCCGGACTGGGAACGGGTGATGGAGCTGCCCGACCCGTGCCTGGGCGCCACACCGCTGTTCGACGACCGCCGCCTCGCCGTACGCCGACGCTTGCTCGCGGTCGGCAGTCAGGCTGTCGGTTACTACCTCGACATCGCCAAAAGCCAGGGCTACCCCAACGCCAGCATCACCGAACACGAAGCCCCCCGCATGGGTCGCGCGCGTTTCGGCGCCGCGCACTGGGGCACCTGGGAAGCGCAATTCATGTGGACCCTCAACACCGGCGGCCGCCTGCTGCTTGGTCGGCGCTATGGCGCGAGTTACTGGGGCGAGCGCTTCGGCGTCAACCCGGGCTCGGCGCTGGAGTGCCTGATCCACCGCAGTGCGCCGGCGCATACCAAGGTGCACATCAATTATGACTAGGGAGGAATGACGGGATGGATTATCCGAAAAGTGTGCCCAGCGCCGGTCTGGTGAATGGGAAATTTGTCGATGAAAACCCGCTGACCGGGACGCCGGGATCGCTGATTCCAGCTGACTGGGGCAACGGGGTTACCCAGGAAATTCTCAACGTGATCAAGGCCGGAGATCTGACTCCGGACGAGAAGAAATACGATCAGTTGTTGCAGGCGATTCAGAGCGTTTCGGCCAAGGGCTGGAATCTGGATTCGGCGTTGCCGATCGGGTCTTTGCCGACCGCGACGGTGGCGACGCCGGACGGTCGTCTGGCAATCACTCCGGCAGCGGTTGCCACCAGTGGCGGACGGATCTCGATTCCGGCGGGCGTGCTGATCAGCCTCGGTCAGGAAGTGGTGGCCGGGCAGTTGGGGCGTGCGCGTACGTTCACCACCCAGGTGTGGAGCAGTCCCGATTTGCTACCCAGTACCGGCTACTTCCTCCGGGCGCAGGTGATTGCGGGCGCGCTGACCTTCTATATGCAGCGCGGCACGATCTACGACGCTACGCCTGACGGTTTGAAAGGGACGGTCAATGGTGCGGCGGGCGGTGGTTTCCAGTCGACGCCGCTGGACATCTGTCTGGCCTGGGTCGTAACGGCGGGACCTGGGTCCATACCCATTGTCCGGGCGATCTACAACCGTAACCGCTTGTCGTGGACGCAGACCGTCAATGGCAATGGCGTGGTTTACCTGCCACTTGATCCGCATGCCCGAGCAGCACGGTTGGTAGTGGGTAACCCGACACCGCATCCCACCGGGATTACCAGCGTGAACTTCGCGCCGACGGGTTGGCTGGGGGGCAACTACTGCTTCCTCAACCCGACAGTAGGCACCTCCAGCAACTGGGATGGCTGGACAACGGCAGGTGGCGCCGTGCTGATTTTTTCCAGCAACGTGGTCAGCGATACAACGGTTTCTACCTTGACCGCCAGCTTCGATCACAACGAATTGCGCTCGCTGTGGCAGTCGTACCAGGCGGAACATACGTTGGGTGCAGCTAATGCCGCCAGTGACGAATTATTGTTCAGTATGGGACTCAAGAGTGTTGGCCCAGCCGATTACGCCAATGGCATCGCGGTTAATTTTTCTGCAGCGGTAAACGTGAATTTTTCCTGGGAGCTGATCCGATGATCATCATTCAAGAACTGCATCAGTTCGAGGAAGGCTTGCGTCCGGCCCAGCCGTCCAGTGCCCATGATTGGGATGGAGAAAAGTGGCAGCTGAATGCGTCCAGAGTTACCGAGCTGGAACTTCAGGAATCCGAGCAGCTGTGTTCCAAGGTCGACGCGGCGGCCGACAGTGCTCGTACCGTTTTGGCAGGCGACCCGCTCAAAGCCATGGAGTACGCCCAGGCTGCTGCCGACGCTCAGGCCTATCAGGACGCTGGTTACCCGAAAAAAGAGGTGCCACTGTCGGTTGCTGCGTGGGTGATTAAAGGCCGTACTGCCAAACAGGCTGCCGAGCAGATTCTCAGCAAGGCCGACCAACTCACTGACCATCTGCTGACCCTGCGCACCTTGCGTCTGAAGGCCAAACAGCAGATCCGTGCGCACGCGGCCAAAGGCAATCTCGATCTGGCGCGCCGTGCTGGCGATGACGTGTTGGCGGCGATTCGCGAACTGGTCAGCAGCCAGACTCTCTAGCAGCAACGCCGTCATTCTGCATCACCCAAGCCCACTTCACCGTGGGCTTTTTATTTTCAGAAACAGACCGCCACTGGCTCGCATCAGCGATCGCCGCGACGCGGTTCATTTGTTATTTCAGAGGAACGAAAGACCTATGGATTATCCAAAAAGCGTCCCCAGCGTCGGCCTGGTCGATGGCCGCTTTGTCGATGAAAACCCGGTGGCAGGAACCCCGGGTTCGTTGATTCCGGCGGTGTGGGGTAACAGCGTAACCGAAGAGCTGTTGTCCGTGATCAAGGCGGCCGGAATGACCCCGGCTGAAGGGGCCAACAATCAGTTGTTATCGGCGTTGCAAAAGCTCCTGAGCCTGGCCAGCCCGATGTCTTCGCGGGTCACTGAAGTTTCGACATCAAAAGTCCTGGCACCGGAGGAAGCCGGGCTGGTTCTGATCAGCGCCAGTACAGCGGATACCACGATCAATCTGCCGGCCGTCAGTACGTTGTCCGGCATTCGCGACTTCATCGTTCGTCGTGTCGACAACAGCAGTAAACGCCTGGTGGTGCAAGCTTCCGGCAATGACCGGATCAGGTTTCACACGCACTTGTCGGCAAACGGCTATCCGTTTCTGGCGTTGATAGGGGCGGGAGACTGGTGGCACCTGCGCAGTGACGGCACTGGTAACTGGTGGCCGGTCGGTCGGTTCGACGCGACACCTTTGGGCCGGATCGTATTCGAGACCTCGACAGCCGCGAACCCCGGCGGCTACGGCGCGTTGGATGGCCGGGAAATGCTGCGTTCCGAATGGCCTTGGCTCTGGGATCACGCCGTGCAGTCCGGCATGTTGCGCGCAGAAGCTGTGCGGGCCGGCGGCTGGAGCAGCGGTGACGGGGTCAAGACATTTCGAGGCCCGGAGGTCCGTGGCGAATTTATCCGGGTGCTCGATGAACAGCGCAACATCGATACGGCGCGGGTCGCCGGGTCCTGGCAGTCCGGCACCAACATCACCGGTGACAACGGTAATGCTCCAGCGGTGCAGGGGATTGGTGATCTGGCGACGGTTGGCGTCGACCCGACATCGTTCGCCGGTCTTTCCTATTGGTCGGCTGCGGCGTTTGCCGAAAATCTGGTCAGTGGCTACTGGGGTATGACTCGCCCGCGAAATGTCGCCTATCCAGCTCGCATAAAACTCATCTGATGCCGGTGCCTCCGGCCCCTTGCAATAGCAAATGGAAGTGAACAATGCCTTATTACTATGTCGATGAAATGACGCGAGAAATTACCGGTCCATTCGAACCCATGCTCGTTCCCGGGATAGGTGTGCAAATACCCGGCAACGCAATCGAACTTCCGCAACCGCTGCCGGCCGTCGAGTCTGGTTATGCGTGGGTGTGGCGTGATGGGCAAGCGGCGCAACTGCTCGATTTACGTGAGCGCCTGGTGTTTCGCAAGGACAATGGCCTCTCGTTCTATTGGACCGAGTTCGGCCCATTGCCTGATCACCTGACTGTCACGCCTCGGCCCAACGAATATTACATCTGGAAGGATGATGGCTGGGTTCTGGATGCCGATGCCGAACGTGCGGGGCAGGCTGCCCAGGCGGACATCGAGCGCGATAATCGTCTGCGCACCGTGGTGATTCGCGTCGCGCCGCTGCAATACGCTTACGAGCTGGGCGAGGCGGCCAGTGAACAACTGACCGCATTGCAAGCCTGGAAGCGTTATGCATTGAACTTGGCGCGGATCGACCTGCAACCGGGTTACCCGGCAATCATCGAATGGCCGATCGCGCCGGAACAGAGCGTTGTTTCGCCAGCGATATAACTCGTCATTTCACTGAAAACGTTGCAGATGGCCTTTTGCTGCAGGCGTTCGGCTGTCTGTAAAAACTGGAGGGTTATGACGTGGATTATCCAAAAAGTATTCCCGGCGTTGGCCTGGTCAACGGCGGCTTCGTCGATGAAAACCCGATCGCCGGTTCCCCTGGATCGTTGATCCCGGCCGCGTGGGGCAACAGCGTCACGCAGGAAATTCTCAACGCGATCAAGGCTGCCGGGCTGACGCCTGATGAAGCCAGAACCGACCAATTGGCAACGGCCATCGGTGCGCTGGTCGACTTCACTAAACTGAAAAATACCCCGACCACATTGGCCGGCTACGGCATCACCGATGCGGTGGGGCGGTTGTTGGCAGTTCGGCAGATCGAGACCGTCGGGATCACGGTTTACAAGCCTAACCCGAGGGCAAAACGGATTCGGGTGCGGTTGGTGGGGGCAGGGGGATCCGGTGGCGGGTGTGCATCTGTCGCCTCGAATAATCTGCGCATCGGAGGTGGTGGCGGTTCGGGTGCCTATGCGGAAAGCCTGTATGACGTGACGCCTCAAATGCTTGCCGGCGTGCCTGTTTCTTTGGGAGCGGGTGGCGCGGTGAGTTCTACTATGGGGCTGGCAGGCGGTGGGGCTTCTTTTGGCTCCTACATGAGTGTGGCAGGTGGCGCCGGGGCGCAGGTCTTGAACATCGATACGTTGAACTCGACGTCAGGGTACGTTCAGGGCGGCACTGGAGGTCAGGATATTGCAGGCGGCAACGTTGCCAGCGCACGTGGCAACACCGGTGGTTACGCGATGTTTAACGGTAATTGGGGAATGCTCTCCGGTGGTGGCGCAGCTAGCCCGTTCGACGGTGGCGGTCCGTACAAGGGCGTAAACAGCCCTGGAATCGCGGGCGTTCGAGGCTCAGGAGGCAGTGGATCTTGTTCGAATACTGCATCGGCTGCTGTTCTCAGCGGCGCTGGCGGCAACGCCTTCTGTGAAATCTGGGAGTACGAGTAATGGCCCGTTATGCAAGAGTGGAAAACGGCGTCGCAGTCGAACTGATCGACACCGGCGACTACGCGATCACCCAACTGTTTGCCCCCGCTTTCGTCGAGACGATGGTGCAGGTGCCGGAGGGTATGCAGATCGAAATTGGCGCGCCCGTCGGCGAATTGCGTCAGGAAATTGCGCCGTTGCCTGTAACGAGCAGTCCGGTCATTACCCCTGAAACAGTCCCCGATGAGCAAGAGCCTCTGGTGGAAGCGCGGCTTTGGCGCCAGTCCAGTCTGTCGGCCACTGAATGGTGGGTGACCCGGCATCGTGATGAGCAGGCACTTGGACGCGGGACGACGCTCAAGGCCCAGCAGTATCTGGAGCTGCTTGAGTATCGACAAGCGCTGCGCGATTGGCCTGAAACAAGTCATTTCCCGCTGTTGGATTTTCGGCCGGGATCACCCCGGTGGATGTCCGGTGTTCATGACTGAAGGCTTGTTTTATGTTTTCAAACATGGAGAAGAGTAATGGATTATCCAAAAAACATACCCAGCGCCGGTCTGGTGAATGGCAAGTTTGTCGATGAAAACCCTCTTACCGGAACGCCGGGGTCGCTGATTCCAGCTAGTTGGGGTAATGCTGTTACGCAAGAAATTCTTGAAGTCATCAAGGGCTCAGGCGCGGTTGTCGATGAAAGTGACAATAGCCAGCTAAGAGTGGCAATTGACACGCTTATATCGAAGAGGCAAAGCGATAGTCTGGCGAGTCAGGAAGAAGCTGAATCCGGTTTCAACACTGCCAAGTTGATGACACCACTGAGGGTTTTTCAATCCATCGCGAAGAAAGTGCAACAGGCGACAGAATCCTTGGCAGGAACGGCAAAAATTGCCAATCAGGCAGAGATTAACGCCGGTATCAGCGATTCATCTATCGTAACCCCTAAAAAGCTCCGGTTCGGGTTTATGGTGAGATTAGGGGGATCAGGATACGTCGTTTTTCCTTCGTGGATGGGAGGGGTGATTATCCAATGGATTGCCGGCAGTGCCAGTCAGGCAGGTAATAGTAACTACGGCGATGTAAACGTATGGCCATTAGCTTTTCCGAACGCTCTCTTTCTCGCGGTCGCTACCCACGAGGGCACTTCCTCCGGAACTTTAATGGTTTGGAATAACGCGACCATTAGTCGGCAAACGGGGCTCAATGTACGCTGCCCTGATTATCCGACAGGTTCGATTGCCGCTCGTGTTATCGGAATAGGATATTGAATATGTATTATTTTTCTCCGACAACTTCCGGCTTTTATCATTCCGATCTACACGGAAAAAATATCCCCGCAGATGCATTTGAATTGAGCGAGGGCGAGTATTGCGCGCTGGTGTCTAATGCGCCCGCGGGGACGGTTCTTTCACTGAACTCTCAAGGGCGTCCAGAGCGGGTGATACTGGCTGGACAAACCACCGATTCAATAGAGCGGGCTTGGCGCGACAAGGCACTGGAACTTACTCAATGGCTGGTCCTTCGCGATGCCGAAGAACTGGAAATGGGCGAGGGCACCACCCTGCGCAGCGAAGAGTTCAAGCAACTCCTGGCCTATCGGCAGGCGCTGCGCGACTGGCCCAACAATCCAGACTTCCCGGATGCCCGTTCGCGTCCGATCGAACCCGATTGGCTGGAAGACTTGCTACGGACCAATGGGTGAGCGATTTGCTCATCGGCCGAGGATAAATAAATATGGATTACCCAAAAAGCATCCCGGGCTCAGGCCTGGTCGACGGAAAATTTGTCGATGAAGATGCCATTGCCGGCACGCCGGGATCGTTGATCCCGGCGAGCTGGGGCAACAGCGTCACCCAGGAGATTCTCGGCGCGATTACTGCGGCTGGTTTGAAACCTGATGAAGCACAAACCGATCAGTTGGCGCAGGCGATCCGCCAATTATCGAAGCCTGATCCACTGCAGCAATTTCCGGCGCAGGTGTATCGCCGGAATGTGCTGATCAATGGCGGCTTCGATATCTGGCAGCGCGGAACGACCAACCAAGGCCCCAATATTGGTGGGTATGTAGCCGATCGTTTTCGTTGCGACTGGAATGGCAATGCTGCCGTGGCCATCTCTCGCCAGGATTTTGCCCCTGGCCAGACAGACGTGGCGGGTGAGCCGAGCTATTTCTTGCGCTGGCAGCAAACCACGGCGGGCGTTGGCGCTACCGAGCACAAGATTTCCCAAAGCGTTGAATCCGTCAGGACTCTGGCTGGAAAAACCGCCACCGTAACATTTTGGGCGCGCTCCGACGCCGCGCGCCCGTTGAAGGTAACCATCGGTCAGTACTTCGGCAACGGTGGTTCGGAAGCCGTCGTCAAAGTGGTCGATGTCTTTGCATTGAGCACTGCATGGACCAAATTCAGCGCAACATTTCAGGTGCCAGTGATCGCTGGGAAAATGCTCGGTGCCAATGATTACTTGAGGTTGGCTTTTGATCTGCCACTTAACGTTTTGCAAACTGTGGATCTTGCGCGGGTTCAACTCGAGGAAGGACCGGTTTCCACGCCATTCGAATACCGCCCGGTTGGTGAAGAGCTGATGTTGTGTCAGCGCTACTTCGAGAAGTCCTTTGCCAGTCGTTTACAGATTCGTGCAAACAATGGTGTCGGAACCTGCATCGTTACGTTCACTCAGGCTGCGGCCGGGAATACCGGTCAATACGGCATGGTCATAGACATGCAGGCTCAGAAGAGAGTGCAACCCACCGTTGTTCTGTATTGCCCTGGAAATGAAAGCAGTCAGGTCTGGAACTATTCGCAGGGAGTGGCTTGCACGGGGACCACTGTGCAAAGTGTGACACAGCGAAGTTTCGCTATCGGTACCGTGACGCCTGTGAGCAGTCAGCCCGGTAACGGGCTGCAGATTGAATGGACAGCGGACGCAGAAATCTAGGGGTAGCTCATGACATATCAACTGACCGCCTGTGGTGTATTGCGCGTTGAAGATGCCGCGTTTATTCCGCAGGACACGACCAATCGCGACTGGCTTGAGTATCAGCAATGGCTGTTAACCGGCGGGCAAGTACTGCCATTGAATGACGCACTCGAAGAATCTGTACCCAACAACACCCTGACAACTCTGGCAAAAAAATGGCTGGGGGCCGTTGTCCGTCAACCATGATTCAATCGGAGCATCCAGGGAGGATTACGCATCATGCAAATAACAGAAGACAACCTTAAAACCATCATGCCCAACGCCCGCTCCCAAGCGGGCGTTTTTGTTTCTGCACTGAATAACGCAATGAATCGCCGCCATATCGACTCGCCAAAACGCATCGCCGCGTTTCTTGCGCAGATCGGTCACGAGTCGGGCCAGTTGCAATACGTGCGCGAGCTGGGCAACAACCAGTACCTGAGCAAATACGACACTGGCACGCTGGCGTTACGTCTGGGCAACACGCCCGAGGCCGACGGCGATGGGCAGAAATACCGCGGTCGCGGGCTGATCCAGATCACCGGGCGCAGCAACTATCGGCAGTGCAGCCTCGGCCTATTCGGCGATGAGCGCTTGCTGTCCTTGCCGGAATTGCTTGAGCAACCGCAATGGGCAGCGGAATCGGCGGCATGGTTCTGGGAACAGAACGGCCTGAACGATCTGGCCGACCGCGACCAGTTCAACAGCATCACCCGCCGAATCAACGGCGGGTTGAATGGCCTGCAGGATCGGCTCGACATCTGGGCGCGGGCGAGGGCGGTGCTATGTCCGTCTCCTGGCGTTTAACCGGCTTTTTGTTGCTGACCTTGGGGGGCGCTGCGTTGGCCTGGCAGTTTCAGGACTGGCGTTACGAGCGACAACTCGCGGAGCAGGCGCGGTTAAACGCCGACACTCTCAATCAGCTGAATGTGGCCGCAGCCAGCGCGCAGCAGGTCGAGCAGGATAAACGTCTGGCCCTTGAGCAACGCCTCGCGGCCAGTGAACAAACCCACTATCGAGCACTCAGTGATGCCCAACGTGATCAGGATCGCCTGCGCGATCGTCTTGCCACTGCTGATCTGCGCCTGTCAGTCCTCATCGACGCCGGCGACGCTGCCCAAGGCTGCGGGGTGCCAGCCGCCACCGGCCCCGGCGGCGTGGATCATGCAGCCGTACGCGCCCGACTTGACCCGGCGCATGCTCAACGAATTATCGCCATCACCGACACCGGTGACCGCGGACTGATTGCCTTGCAGGCCTGTCAGGCCTATGTCAGAGCGCTGGCGCCCGAACATTTTGAATGAGTCTGTGTATTGAAAGCGCAACCGGGTCGTGTACGGTGGTAGTCATTCCATCCGATCCGGAGCGCACCGTGAAAGAGATCACTCAACTGGCTGCCGAGCTCGGCCGACGTTTGCAGTTGCTCAACGCCCACGTCACCACGGCCGAGTCGTGTACCGGTGGCGGGATTGCTGAAGCGATCACGCGGATTCCGGGGAGCTCGGCGTGGTTCGAGGCCGGTTACGTGACCTACTCCAACCGGCAGAAGACCCGGCAACTGAATGTCCCCACCGAATTGTTCGGCACGGTGGGTGCGGTCAGTCGCGAAGTCGTCGAGGCGATGGTGCGTGGTGCGCAGAAGCACAGTCTGGCGCGGTTTGCCGTGGCGGTCAGCGGCGTGGCGGGGCCCGATGGCGGTACACCGAACAAACCGGTGGGCACGGTGTGGCTGGCCTGGGGCGTGGGCGATGCGGTTTCCAGTGAGGTTCAGCACTTCCCCGGCAACCGCGATGAAGTCCGCCGACAAACGGTGAAGGCCGCGCTAGAGGGGCTGTTGCGACTAGCGGCACGAGAAATCGAAAATCAGGGGTAGGCGATCCGCGAACGCTGTGGAATAATACTGGCTACTTATACAGGTGTTGGCCGTCAGGCCTTATTGATTACGTGAGGACTTTAATGGACGACAACAAGAAGAAAGCCTTGGCTGCGGCCCTGGGTCAGATCGAACGTCAATTCGGCAAGGGTGCCGTGATGCGTATGGGCGATCAGGACCGTCAGGCGATCCCGGCTATCTCCACCGGCTCTCTGGGTCTGGACATCGCACTCGGCATCGGCGGTCTGCCAAAAGGCCGTATCGTTGAAATCTACGGTCCTGAATCTTCCGGTAAAACCACACTGACACTGTCCGTGATCGCCCAGGCTCAAAAAGCCGGCGCGACCTGCGCTTTCGTCGACGCCGAACACGCCCTCGACCCTGAGTACGCCGGCAAGCTGGGCGTCAACGTCGACGACCTGCTGGTGTCCCAGCCGGACACCGGCGAACAGGCACTGGAAATCACCGACATGCTGGTGCGCTCCAACGCAGTAGACGTGATCATCGTCGACTCCGTGGCTGCACTGGTACCGAAGGCTGAAATCGAAGGCGAAATGGGTGACATGCACGTGGGCCTGCAAGCCCGTCTGATGTCCCAGGCGCTGCGTAAAATCACCGGTAACATCAAGAACGCCAACTGCCTGGTGATCTTCATCAACCAGATCCGCATGAAGATCGGCGTGATGTTCGGCAGCCCGGAAACCACCACCGGTGGTAACGCGCTGAAGTTCTACGCCTCGGTCCGTCTCGACATCCGCCGTACCGGCGCGGTGAAGGAAGGCGACGAAGTGGTCGGCAGCGAAACCCGCGTCAAGGTTGTGAAGAACAAGGTGGCTTCGCCGTTCCGTCAGGCTGAGTTCCAGATTCTTTACGGCAAGGGCATCTACCTCAATGGCGAGATGATCGACCTGGGCGTGCTGCATGGTTTCGTCGAGAAATCCGGCGCCTGGTATGCCTATGAAGGCACCAAGATCGGTCAGGGCAAGGCCAACTCGGCCAAGTTCCTGGCAGACAACCCGGAAGTCGCTGCCAAGCTCGAGAAGCAGCTGCGTGACAAACTGCTGTCCCCAGCGGTGATCGCCGACTCCAAGGCTTCTGCGGTCAAAGAGACCGAGGACGACCTGGCTGACGCTGATATCTGATCGCAGCGATGACCACCGCTGTACTCGATACCCTCGTCGCGGTGCGGCGAACCGCCATGGACCTGCTCGCTCGACGCGAGCACGGTCGAGTCGAACTGACGCGTAAACTGCGTCAGCGCGGCGCTGAGGCGGAAATGATCGAAACAGCCCTCGACCGGTTGACGGAAGAGGGACTGCTTTCCGAAGCCCGTTACCTTGAAAGCTTTGTTTCCTACCGTGCCCGCTCCGGCTATGGCCCCTTGCGCATTCGCGAAGAGCTGGGTCAGCGTGGTTTGCAACGCGCCGATATCGAACTCGCCCTGCGTGAAAGCGGTATCGACTGGCAGGAGCAGCTTCGCGAGACGTGGCAGCGCAAGTTCTCCGGACACTTGCCGATTGATGCCAAGGAGCGGGCCAAGCAAGGCCGTTTCCTCGCCTATCGGGGGTTTTCGATGGAGATGATCAACCGCTTGTTCAGCGGCAGAGGGATGGACGATTAAGTCGGTTGAACAAAAACGGCCCGCTATGAAAATAGCGGGCCGTTTTTTTTGCCTTCAAATTACCTTTGATGGCTCACGTGCACGTTGGGCGGTCTGCGGTTGGGTGTGAGCCCAGTTTTCGGGGAGGTTGATGTAATCCACCAGTTCCCTGAGACGGCCATGATTTCGGGCATTGAACGCGAAAGCCAACCGCACCAGGTGGCTGTACTGCGCTTCGTCATGTTCCTCGCCGCTGTAAGCGTGTTGATGGAACTGGTCACTCAGGCACAGATCGGCGAAAGCCTCCTGCATATGCGCCATCGCCACGTCACTGAGCTTGTGATGCATACGAATCACGAACTGACGCTTGAGCCAGCGACTGGAGTGGAAGTTGCTGTAGAACTGGTTGATCTGCTCCACCGCCTCATCGACGTTATAGACCAGACGCATCAGTTTCAGGTCGGTGGGCAGGATGTAGTGGTTTTCTTCGAGTTGCTGGCGAATGAAGTCCAGGGCGCCTTGCCAGAATGTTCCGCCCGGCGCATCCAGCAACACCACCGGCACCAACGGGCTTTTGCCGGTCTGGATCAGTGTCAGTACTTCCAGTGCCTCGTCCAGGGTGCCGAACCCGCCAGGGCACAGCACCAGCGCATCGGCTTCCTTGACGAAGAACAGTTTGCGGGTGAAGAAAAAATGGAACGGCAGCAGATTGCCGGTGCCGTCCACAGTCGGGTTGGCATGCTGCTCGAAGGGCAGGGTGATGTTGAACCCGAGGCTGTGGTCACGCCCGGCGCCTTCGTGCGCGGCGGCCATGATCCCGCCACCCGCACCGGTGATGACCATCATGTCTGATCGCGTCAGGGCCGCGCCGAGTTCACGCGCCATTGCATACAGGGGGTGCTCGACCGGCGTGCGCGCCGAGCCGAATACCGTGACTTTGCGTCGTCCCTTGAATTGTTCCAGCACCCGGAACGCCTGCTCCAGTTCACGCAGGGCCTGCAGGGTGATCTTGGCGTTCCAGCGGTTGTGATCCTCTTGGGCCATGCGCAGCACGGTCAGGATCATGTCGCGATAAATCGGCAGGTTCGGGCTGTCGGGGGAAATCTGCTTGAGCTGTTCTTCGACCTTGCTGATGAGGTCGGGGCCGCTTTCCTGAAAATGTCGGCTGAGCAGGTCATTCGGTTGGTAAGGCATTCAACGTCTCCTTCTGCACAGAGCGGGTGGCCCTGACGTGCGGCGTCAGTGCCGCGCTGCAAAAAACACACACTCGGCAGCTCCTTTTTCTGCCGTGAACAGGTGATCGGGAATACTTTGAATCTAGACCCTTGCGAGCCATTGCGCTGAGTTGATCTTTACGCCGCGCAGGCTTTCCTGGCAACCGTTGCGGGCTGGCTGGCAATGAATATTCACCACTCGTCCGAACGTACGCCGTAGAGCAATCACTCTGATTTACTAACCTACAGGCACTGTACGACAGCTTTGAGTCGGCAACCGTACGCAGGGTGCGCGCTTTTCAAGGATTCGCGGGTAGCAGGCATGGAGGCGGGAGAGATGGCCAGAGTGGTTCTGGAAATCGATACGCAGTTGTATCGGATGCTGAAAGCATCAGCCGAGACCAATCAAGTGAGTCTCGAAGAGGAGTGCTGCCGTCGGTTGGCAGGTGGAGAACGACGTTCTCGCTACTTGCAGGCCCTGGTGGCCGAATTGCGCGCCGAAGATGAACAACGGCGCGCCAATACCCGATGATTACTTCTTCTTCGCCGGGGCAGCTTTCGGGCAATCGGAATCCTGGTAGCTGGCCGAGCCGATGGCCTTGTTGGTTTTATATTCACTGAAGTCGTAACGCATGATCGCACCCTTGGCCATCAGCTTGCGGTACGACGGGTTATTGCACACCGAAGCACCCAGCTGGAAATACACGGCTTTTGGGTCAGCGCGCATCTTTTCGGCGTGGCTGGCCTGGACGCTCAGGTGGTTGATCAGGGTAACGCCCTCAACGGTGTAGCCCTGATCGAGAATGTCTTCATTGATCGCCCGTGGCGTGCCGACGCTGCTTTGTTCGGCGATGTTGCGCAGTTCTTTGTTCAGATTCTGCTCTTTCAAGGACGCCGCTTGTGCGCTGAAGGACAACGCCAGTGCGATGGCCGCGGTAGGAACGATAAGGCGCAGCATGAAACTCTCCTGATTCAGTGACTGGTGGTTCGACCAGCCCCGTGGCTGTGCGTTCAGTGGCGCCGGATTATAGGGGAGCCGGTCGGGACGGTACAGGTTTGCGCTCGTCGCTCTGGTAAACTGCCGCCCTTTATTGCCTTGCCGAGTGCTGTGTGTGTCGAGTTTTCCTGCCATAAGGCGTTGCCCGTGATCCATCATGCCCCCAACGCCGTAGCCCGCTTGCGTGACCAGCGCGAGGACGAAGGTATCAAGCCGATTCAGGCCCGTGGTTTTCGCTCCGAGCGTTGCCGCGACTGCCGGGTGATCATCAGCCACTGCCTGTGCGCCTGGCGGCCGACCGTCGAAACCCGTTCCGGTGTGTGTCTGATCATGACCGGCAAGGAAGTGTTCAAGCCGAGCAACACCGGTTGGTTGATCGCCGATGTGGTGCGCGACAACCACGCGTTCATCTGGTCGCGCACCGAGCCGGACCCGCAGATGCTGGCGCTGCTCAATGACCCGCAATGGCAGCCGTACCTTGTATTTCCCGGCGAATATGTAGAACCGTCGCGGGTGACCAACACCGTCGTGCCCGATAGCAGCAAGCGTCCGTTGTTCATCCTGCTGGATGCGACCTGGACCGAGGCGCGCAAGATTTTCCGCAAGAGTCCGTACTTCGACCGTTTGCCGATTCTCAGCCTGCTGCCCGACAGACTCTCGCGTTATCGCCTGCGCCGCTCGACCCGCAGCGAGCACCTGTGCACCGCCGAAGTCGCGGCTTTGTGCCTGGAACTGGCGGGGGACAGCGATGCAGCGTCGGCGCTGGACGCTTACTTCGATGTGTTCAGCCAGCACTATCTGGGCGCCAAACAACAGTTGCCGCTCAACGAGTCGACTCCGGCCCACGCCGAGCTCTTGCCTTATATACGAAAGCCGCAAGCGGTGTTGGCCCCATAGTGGCCCATACTTCACCCAGCGGCGGCCGTGCTGCTTGACCACCCCGGCTACGCTGGGCATGCTTGGCGCCGATTGGGGTGCGGCCAAGGTTTGAAACGCCGTGTTTGCTCGTGATTGGCGTTGAACGTGCCCCTGTGGATAGCGCTGTGCGGCGGTATCTCGAGTTGCCTTGGCGAGGCCCGAATGCGTCGGGTCTGCCATCAAAAAACAGGATCATTTGAAAAATGGCCACATACGACATCCTGATTGCCGATGATCACCCTCTGTTTCGTAGCGCGCTGCATCAAGCGGTGACACTGGGCCTTGGCCCGGATGTGCGACTGGTGGAGGTGGCGAGCATCGCCGAGCTGGAAGCGCGCCTGACCGAAAAATCCGACTGGGATCTGGTCCTGCTGGACCTGAACATGCCCGGCGCGTTCGGGTTTTCCGGTCTGGTCATGCTGCGCGGGCAGTACCCGCAGATTCCGGTGGTGATGGTTTCGGCCCAGGAAGAGGCTTTGGTCATGGTCAAGTCCCGGGAATTTGGCGCCAGTGGCTTCATTCCCAAGTCCAGCGACCTGAATGTGATTCAGCAAGCCGTGCGCAAGGTCCTCGATGGCGATGTGTTCTGGCCCCCGCAGGCGTTCGAAGCCGTCAGTGTCTCCGATGAAGCCAAAGCCGCCAGCGACGGCCTGGCCAGTCTCACCCCGCAGCAGTTCCGCGTACTGACCATGGTCTGTGAAGGCCTGCTGAACAAGCAGATTGCCTACGAGTTGAGCGTGTCCGAAGCGACCATCAAGGCCCACGTCACGGCGATCTTTCGCAAGTTGAATGTGCGCACCCGGACTCAGGCGGCATTACTTCTGCAACAACTTGAGTCAATTCCGAGCCAATAAAGGCTGGCGTCTTCACGCTTTTTTGACTTTTGTTGCTCTAGCTTTCCCACTCCTTTCTGGTTGGTTTTTACGTTATGTCACCTTTCAAGGGCCAGACCGGCCTGAAACGCATCCTCAACGCTTCCGGTTACTCGCTGGACGGCCTGCGCGCAGCCTTCACCGGCGAAGCCGCATTTCGCCAACTGGTGCTGCTCAATGTGGTGCTGATTCCGCTGACGTTCTTCCTGAATGTCAGTCGCGTCGAACAGGCACTGCTGATCGCCGTGTGCCTGCTGGCGCTGATCGTCGAGTTGCTGAACTCGGCGGTAGAAGCGGCGATTGACCGCATTTCCCTGGAACTGCACCCGCTGTCGAAGAACGCCAAGGACATGGGCAGCGCCGCGCAATTCGTGGCCCTGAGCATGATTGCCCTGGTGTGGGCGGTGATTCTGCTTTAAGCGATACTCGGCAAGACGATCTCGTCGCTGCGCTGCACCCCGGCGGTGAAGGCGCGGCACAGATCGAGAAACTCGCGCATGGCCGAGGTCTGGTACTTTTGCTTGTGCCAGATGAAGTAAAACTGCCGCGCCAGGTCCAGATCCGGCGTTTCCACCGCCACCAGGCTGCCACGCCGAAAGGCATCGCGCAGCGCCAGCCGCGATATACAGCCAATCCCCAGCCCTGATTCCACCGCGCGCTTGATCGCTTCGGTGTGTTCCAGCTCAAGACGGATATTCAGCGCACTGCGATGATGACGCATCGCCTGATCGAAGGTCAGGCGCGTGCCGGAACCCTGTTCGCGCAGAATCCACGCCTCGTGCGTCAACTCTTCCATGGTCGCGCTGCCGCGTTTGGCCAGCGGATGCTGCGGCGCGCAAAACACCACCAGTTCATCTTCGACCCAGCTCTGCACTTCGATGTCCGGATGGCTGCAGTCGCCTTCGATTAGACCCAGATCAATTTCGTAGTGGGCGACTTGATGCACGATATTGGCAGTGTTCTGTACGTGCAGTTTTACCTGGCTTTCCGGGTGGCGCTGCATGAAGCCGCCGATCAACAGGGTCGCCAGATAATTGCCGATGGTCAGGGTGGCGCCCACCGAGAGTGAGCCGAAACCGGATTTGCCGTTGAGCAGGTCTTCGATTTCCTTGGACTGGTCGAGCAGGGCCACCGCTTGCGGCAACAGCTGTTTACCGAGGGCGTTCAGGCTCAGGCGTTTGCCGGCGCGATCGAACAGCTGGCAGCTGGACTGGCGCTCCAGTTCGGTGATCGAGGTGCTCGCCGCCGACTGCGAGAGGTTGAGCAGACCCGCAGCACGGGATACGCTCTCCTGCTGGGCGACGGCGACGAAGACTTGCAGTTGACGAAGAGTAAATCGCATATCGATATAACCGATAACCCTTATCTTAATAATCCAGTTAACAGATATTGTCGTCGCTATTAGAATGCGATGCAATTGCGCACTGTTGGCCGCAAAGGCGAGCGCAGACCCAATATCCAGGAGTCCCACGTACATGAGCAACATGAACCACGAGCGTGTCCTCAGTGTTCATCACTGGAACGACACTCTGTTCAGCTTCAAGTGCACCCGTGATCCGGGCCTGCGCTTCGAGAACGGTCAGTTCGTGATGATCGGCCTGCAACAGCCCAACGGCCGCCCGCTTATGCGCGCTTACTCGATCGCCAGCCCGAACTGGGAAGAGCATCTCGAGTTCTTCAGCATCAAGGTGCAGGATGGTCCGCTGACCTCGCAGCTGCAGCACCTGAAGGAAGGCGACGAGATCATCATCTCGAAGAAGCCTACCGGCACCCTGGTGCTGGACGACCTGAACCCGGGCAAGCATCTGTATCTGCTGAGCACCGGCACCGGTCTGGCGCCGTTCATGAGCGTGATCCAGGACCCGGAAACCTACGAGCGCTTTGAAAAAGTGATCCTGGTGCACGGCGTGCGTTACGTCAACGAAGTCGCCTACCGCGAATTCATCACCGAGCACCTGCCGCAGAACGAGTTCTTCGGTGAAGCGCTGCGTGACAAGCTGATCTACTACCCGACCGTGACCCGCGAGCCGTTCGAGAACCAGGGCCGTCTGACCGACCTGATGCGCAGCGGCAAGCTGTTCAGCGACATCGGTCTGCCACCGATCAACCCGCAGGACGACCGCGCAATGATCTGCGGCAGCCCGAGCATGCTCGACGAGACCAGCGAAGTGCTCGACAGCTTCGGCCTGAAGATCTCGGCGCGTATGCGGGAGCCGGGTGACTACCTGATCGAGCGTGCGTTCGTCGAGAAGTAACCCGCAATACCTGTGGGAGCGGGCTTGCTCGCGAAGGGGGGCTGTCAGTCGACGTCAATGTTGAATGGCGCACCGCTTTCGCGAGCAAGCCC
>NZ_JASCPO010000104.1:0-19857 GCF_029960145.1 Pseudomonas sp. PS01299
GGAGCTTGCTCCCGCTGGGCTGCGTAGCAGACCCGAAAAGCTTGTGAGCGCTGCGCACTCAAGCGGGAGCAAGCTCCCTCGCCACAATAGATGGAAGGCCGCAGGCAAAAAAAGACCCCGCTCAGTCAGGCTGAGCGGGGTCTTTTTGTTTCCGCTACGCCTTACGGACGCTTGCGATTGCTGATCAGCGTGCCCACACCAGTGTCGGTGAAGATTTCCAGCAGGATCGCGTTCGGTACGCGACCGTCGATGATCAGCGAGCTGCCAACGCCACCCTGAACCGCTTCCAGTGCGCAACGGATCTTCGGCAGCATGCCGCCGTAGATGGTGCCGTCGGCGATCAGATCGTCGACCTGCTGGGTGCTCAGGCCGGTCAACACGGTGCCGGACTTGTCCATCAGGCCGGCGATGTTGGTCAGCAGCATCAGCTTCTCGGCTTTCAGCGCTTCGGCGACTTTACCGGCCACCAGGTCGGCGTTGATGTTGTACGACTCGCCGTTCTCACCGACGCCGATCGGCGCGATCACCGGGATGAAGTTGCCTTTGACCAGCAGGTTCAGCAGCTCGGTGTTGATCCCGACCACTTCGCCCACCTGACCGATGTCGATGATTTCCGGCTGGGTCATCTCCGGGGTCTGGCGGGTGACGGTCAGTTTCTTCGCACGAATCAGCCCGGCGTCTTTACCGGTCAGGCCGATGGCACTGCCGCCGTGACGGTTGATCAGGTTGACGATGCTTTTGTTGACCTGACCGCCGAGGACCATTTCCACCACGTCCATGGTCGCGGCGTCGGTGACGCGCATGCCATCGACGAAGTGGCTTTCGATCGACAGGCGCTTGAGCAGATCACCGATCTGCGGGCCGCCGCCGTGAACCACCACCGGGTTGATGCCCACGGCTTTCATCAAGACGATGTCGCGGGCGAAGCCGGTTTTCAGCTCCTCGCTTTCCATCGCGTTGCCGCCGTATTTGATCACCAGGGTCTTGCCGACATAACGTCGGATGTAAGGCAACGCTTCGGACAGGACCTGGGCGGTGTGGGCGGCGGCTTCGCGTTCGAGGGTCATTCAGGGCTCCGGGTGAATCAGAACGGTAGTTGGAGATCAGGTGCAACGCGTTTCAGTTGGGCGTGGAACACAGCCTTGATACGCGCAAGTTCTGCCTCGTCATCGGCCTCGAAACGCAGCACCAGCACCGGTGTGGTGTTGGAGGCGCGCACCAGGCCCCAGCCTTTGGCGTAATCGACTCGCACGCCGTCGATGGTGGTCAGGTCGGCGCCTGCGCCCCACTGTGCGTCGTGCAGTGCATCAATGATGCTGAATTTGCTCTCTTCGGTCACATGGATATTGATTTCCGGCGTAGAAATATCGTTCGGGAAGGTCGCAAACAGCTCTTCGGCGGTGGATTTTTCCTTGCTGAGGATCTCCAGCAGCCGTGCGGCGCTGTAGATACCGTCGTCGAAACCGAACCAGCGTTCCTTGAAGAAGATGTGGCCGCTCATCTCACCGGCCAATAGAGCACCGGATTGTTTCATTTTCTTTTTGATCAACGAGTGACCGGTCTTCCACATTAGCGGGCGACCGCCGTATTCCTTGATCAGCGGCACCAGACGGCGGGTGCATTTGACGTCGAAGATGATTTCCGCGTCCGGGTTGCGCGCCACCACGTCGCGGGCGAACAGCATCAGCAGGCGATCCGGGTAGACGATGCTGCCGGTATTGGTCACCACGCCGACGCGGTCGCCGTCACCGTCGAAGGCCAGGCCGAGGTCGGCGTTGGTTTCCTTGACCTTGGCGATCAGGTCGACGAGGTTTTCGGGCTTGCCCGGGTCCGGGTGATGGTTGGGGAAGTTGCCGTCGACTTCGCAGAACAGCGGAATGACTTCGCAGTTCAGCGCTTCGATCAGTTGCGGGGCAATCACGCCGGCCGCGCCGTTGCCGCAGTCGACCACGACTTTCAGGCGTCGGGCCAGTTTGACGTCCTTGACGATTTCGGTGGTGTAGCGGTCAAGGATTTCGACCTGGGTCACGCTGCCCTGACCGCTGGTCAGGTCATTGGTCTTGATGCGCTCGTGCAGCACCTGGATCTGCTCGTTGGCCAGGGTGTCGCCGGCGATCACGATCTTGAAGCCGTTGTAGTTCGACGGGTTATGGCTGCCGGTGAGCATTACCCCAGACTTGCCGGCCAATACGTTCGCCGCGTAATACAGCGCAGGCGTCGGGACCAGGCCGACGTCGCTGACGTGGCAGCCGCTCTCGGCGATACCGCGGATCAGTTCTGCAACCAGCTCCGGGCCGGACAGGCGACCGTCGCGACCGACGGAAACATTCGGTTCACCTTGGGCCAGGCTCTGTGAGCCGATGGCGCGGCCGATCCAGTAAGCGGTTTCGGCATTGAGGAATTCCGGCACGGTGCCGCGAATGTCATAGGCGCGGAAGATGCTGTCGGGAAGCTTCGGGGCGATCTTGGCGGGGGTGCTCATCTGCACAAATGCTCCATCTCGAAAGTGGCGGGACACACCGACGATTCACTCGGCGGCAGGCTCAAACTGAAGGGTATGACGGCGTTTTCCGCAGAGAGTTCGTGGTGTGAAAGGGCCATGACGCCTCGTCTGGCGTGGCCTGCGGCCGGCAAAACCTTGATTTTCGGTGCTAAAACCTGCTGCCGAAAAAGCACAAATTTTGTGGTGAGGGGATTTATCCCCGATGGCTGCGCAGCAGATCCAAAAGCCTTGGGGCCGCTTCGCAGCCCATCGGGGATAAATCCCCTCGCCACAATAATATTTCAGGGTTATTTAGTGCCGGTATGGCCAAATCCGCCCGCGCCGCGTTCGGTTTCGACGAACTCTTCAACCATTTCGAAATGCGCCTGCACCACCGGCACCAGCACCAGTTGCGCCAGACGCTCGCCGACTGTCATGGTGAAGTCGCTCTGGCCACGGTTCCAGCAGGACACCATCAGCGGGCCCTGATAATCCGAGTCGATCAGGCCGACGAGGTTGCCGAGCACGATGCCGTGCTTATGGCCCATGCCCGAGCGCGGCAGGATCAGCGCGGCGAGGTTCGGGTCGCCGATGTACACCGACAGACCGGTTGGGATCAGCACGGTTTCACCCGGTTTGATCACGATGTCCTGTTCCAGCATGGCGCGCAGGTCGAGGCCAGCGGAGCCCGGGGTGGCGTATTGCGGCAGCGGGAATTCGGTACCGATGCGTGGGTCGAGGATCTTGGCTTGCAAAGCGTGCATGTAAATTAAACCTGGTTCAGACGTTCGGCGATAAAAGTGACCAGTTGGCGAGCGATCTTGCTCTTGCTGGTCTGGGCGAAAACAGTGGCATGAAGCTCACGGTCGATCACGCTGCAGGCGTTTTCTTCGCTGTTGAATCCGATGCTCGGGTTGGCGACGTCGTTGGCGACGATCAAATCGAGATTCTTGTCTTTCAGCTTGCGTGCAGCGTAGTCGAGCAGGTGTTCGGTCTCGGCGGCGAAGCCGACACTGAACGGACGGTCGGGACGGGTCGCGATGGTGGCCAGGATGTCCGGGTTACGCACCATTTGCAGGACGAAGCCGTCGCCGCTTGTAGGGTCTTTCTTGAGTTTTTGCGGGGCAACGACTTCCGGACGGTAGTCCGCCACCGCTGCCGAGGCGATGAACACATCACACGGGATGGCCGACTCGCACGCTGCGAGCATGTCGCGGGCACTGACCACGTCGATACACGTGACGCGATCCGGCGTCGGCAGGTGTACCGGGCCGCTGATCAGGGTCACGCGGGCGCCGGCTTCCACCGCGGCTTCGGCCAGAGCGAAGCCCATTTTCCCGGAGCTGTGGTTGGTGATGTAGCGCACCGGGTCGATGTTTTCCTGGGTCGGGCCGGCGGTGATCACCACGTGCTTGCCGGTCAGCGCCTGACGCTGGAAGCAGTCCGCCGCGCACTGCGCCAGATCGGTGGCTTCCATCATCCGGCCCATGCCGACGTCGCCGCAGGCCTGGCTGCCAGAGGCCGGGCCGAAAGTCTTCAGGCCACGGCTTTCAAGGAGTTGCAGGTTGGCCTGGGTTGCCGGATCGCGCCACATCGCCTGATTCATTGCTGGCGCGACGGCCACCACGGCGTCGGTAGCAAGAACCAAAGTGGTCAGCAAATCATTGGCGATGCCTTGGGCCAAACGGGCGATCAGGTCGGCGGTGGCCGGGGCGATCAACACCAGATCGGCCCATTTGGCCAGTTCGATGTGGCCCATCGCCGCTTCGGCGGCCGGGTCGAGCAAGTCGAGGTGAACCGGGTGCCCGGACAGGGCCTGCATGGTCAGCGGGGTGATGAACTCGGCGCCGCCATGGGTCATGACCACACGCACTTCGGCGCCCTGGTCGATCAGGCGACGAACCAGATCGGCGCTCTTGTAGGCCGCAATGCCGCCGCCGACGCCCAGAACGATGCGTTTCCGATACAGCCGCTGCATAGGTCTGCCTTTACATTTCGTGGGTGACATACGTGGCGAAACCCCCTCCCCAGGGTGAATTCGCCCGCAAAAAAGATGGGCTACGATATCACAGCGACCGCTACGGAACAGCGGTGCCCACAGACAAGGAAGGTGTATGAGTATTCGCGATTGGCCTGCGGCGGAGCGGCCGCGGGAGAAGCTGCTTGAACAGGGCTCGGGAAGTCTTTCGGACGCCGAGTTGCTGGCGATTTTTCTTCGAACCGGGGTCACGGGAAAAAGCGCGGTGGATCTGGCGCGACACCTGTTGACGCAATTCGGCAGCCTGCGCGCGTTGCTGGAGGCCGATCTTGCGGCGTTCAGCGGACAGTTGGGATTGGGGCCTGCGAAATTCGCGCAGTTGCAGGCGGTGCTGGAAATGGGGCGGCGACATCTGGCCGAGCGCATGCGTAAAAAACCGGCGCTGGAGAATCCGCAGGCAGTTCGGGACTATCTGAAATCCATGCTGCGTCACGAGCCGCACGAGGTGTTTGGCTGCCTGTTTCTTGATTCCAAGCATCAGGTGCTGACGTTCGAGGCACTGTTTCGCGGCTCGATCGACAACACCAGCGTGCATCCCCGGGAAGTGGTGAAACGCTCATTGGCCAACAACGCGGCGGCGGTGATTCTCTGCCATAACCACCCGTCGGGGAACAGCGATCCGAGCCAGGCGGACCGCCAACTGACCAAGCGCTTGCAGAAGGCTCTGGACCTGATTGATGTGCGGGTGCTGGATCACTTCATCATTGGCGACGGCGAGCCGCTGTCGATGGCGGAGTGTGGCTGGATGTAGCTTTCAACAACAAACACCAACCCCTGTGGGAGCGGGCTTGCTCGCGAAGGCGATGTGTCAGTCAATAAGAGTTTGGCTGATCCGACGCCTTCGCGAGCAAGCCCGCTCCCACAGGTGAATTGTGTTGTGACGGGTTATTTCAGGGTGACCTTCGAGTAGTCCTGCCGGCCAAACGGGCTGACGGAATAACCCTGCACATCCTTGCGCGTCAGTGCATAGGCGGTCGGGTGTGCCAGCGGCAACCACAGCGCCTGCTGCTGAATCTGCGCCTGTGCCTGTTCGTACAGTTTGGTGCGCACGCCTTGCTCACTGGTGGTCTTGCCGGCGCTGATCAGTTTGTCCAGGTCGGCATTGCAGTAGCGGGCGAAGTTGGTGCCGGATTTGACCGCCGCGCAGGAAAACTGCGGCGTGAGGAAGTTGTCCGGATCGCCGTTGTCGCCGGCCCAGCCCATGAACAGCAGGTCATGCTCGCCAGCCTTGGCGCGGCGAATCAGTTCGCCCCACTCGATCACGCGGATTTCCGCCTGAATGCCGATTTCCGCCAGATCTGATTGCAGCAACTGCGCGCCCAGACTCGGGTTCGGGTTGAGCAGACTGCCGGACGGACGCGTCCAGATGGTGGTCTGGAAGCCGTCCTTGAGTCCGGCCTTGGCCAGCAACGCCTTGGCTTTGGCCACGTCGTGCGGATAGCCCGGCAGGTTCTTCGCGTAGCTCCAGGTGTTCGGCGGGTAAGGGCCATTGGCGGGTTCGGCGGTGTCTTCGAACACGGCTTTGACGTAGTTGGCCTTGTCGAAGGCGAGGTTGATCGCCTGGCGCACTTCTGGTTTGTCCAGTGGTGGGTGCTGGCTGTTGATGCCGACGAAAGCGGTCATGAAGGCGTCAGTCTTTTCTACTTTCAGCGTCGGCTCTTCCTGCGCAGCCTTCACGTCCAGCGGTTTTGGCGACAGGGCGATCTGGCACTCGTTGCGCCGCAGCTTTTGCAGGCGCACGTTGGCGTCCGGGGTGATGGCGAAGATCAGCGGGTCGACCGCCGGCTTGCCGCCGAAATAGTCCGGGTTGGCCTTGTAGCGCACCGAGGCGTCTTTCTGGAAGCGCGTGAAGATGAACGGACCGGTGCCGATCGGCTGGCTGTTGAGCTTGTCGGTCGCGTCGGCCTTGAGCAACTTGTCGGCGTACTCGGCGGAATAGATGGAGGCGAAGCCCATGCTCAGGGTCGCGAGGAACGTCGAGTCCGGGTGGTCGAGGGTAAAGCGCACGGTCAGCGGGTCAAGCGCGTCGATCTTCTTGATCAGCGCCGGCAACTGCATGGACTGGGCGTGCGGGAAGCCGCTTTGCGCCACTTTGTGCCATGGGTTGGCTGGATCGAGCATGCGGTCGAAGCTGAATTTGACGTCTTCGGCGCTCAGCGTACGGGTCGGCTTGAAATAGTCAGTGCTGTGAAACTTCACCTGCGGGTGCAGCTTGAACACATAAGTCAGGCCGTCGGTGCTGACTTCCCAGCTGTCGGCCAGGCTCGGCACGACTTTGCCGCTGGCGGTGTCGAAGTCCACCAGGCGATTCATCAGCACGTCGGCCGAGGCATTAGTGGTGGTGAGCGAGTTATATTGCACCACGTCGAACCCTTCAGGGCTGGCCTCGGTGCACACACTCAGGGCGGCAGCCTGGGCCAGGGGGCTCAGCAGAAGCGGGGCGAGCAACAGGGGTAGGGCAGCGAGGCGCATGGTCGGCTTCCTTTACAGATCGAAGGCCATCTGCAGGTGCAGTCTGGAAAAGGGTTACCCTAGAGGGCTGGATTGCAAATGACTATCCCCTTTTTGCATTTTTGGGGCAGCCCAGTGACGTTTTTCAGACCGCGGTGCACGAGGAAAAGTCGGAAACGTCTGTTAGAGCGGTTTTCTGCGACGAGTGGTCAAAACTCGCCTCAGCCTTTATCCAAAGCGTCTGCAGGCGGAAAATGCGCCTTTTTACCGGTCGATTGCACATCCATTGTTGTTGCACCCCGGTCTTTCTGGTATAAAGCAGCGCTCTTTTCTAGGGGCCCGGTTCCTTCACTGTAGGTGTAGCCGGTAAGACCTCTAAAGAAACGCGGCGCCTGGCGCCAAATGACTGAGAGATTAAGCGGCCAACCCATGCCGGGTTGGGCATGTGGTTTTAGAGGGCTGAGGCATGTCGAGAGTATGTCAAGTTACCGGTAAGGGTCCGGTAACCGGGAATAACATTTCCCACGCAAACAACAAAACCCGTCGTCGTTTCCTGCCGAACCTGCAGCATCACCGCTTCTGGGTTGAAGAAGAGAAACGTTTTGTGCGTCTGCGCGTATCTGCCAAAGGCATGCGCATCATCGACAAGCGTGGCATCAGTGTCGTGCTCGCCGAACTTCGCCGCGATGGCAAGATTTAAGGGAGCTAATCATGCGTGAATTGATTCGTTTGATCTCGAGCGCCGGTACTGGTCACTTCTACACTACCGACAAGAACAAGCGTACTACTCCGGACAAAATCGAGATCAAGAAATATGATCCGGTTGTTCGCAAGCACGTGATCTACAAGGAAGGCAAAATCAAGTAATTGATTTTTCCCGACTTACGAAAAAGGCCCGTATCTCACGATACGGGCCTTTTTTGTTGGCTCGGATTTCTGTGGTGTCTGGCCGGGCCTCATCGCGAGCAGGCTCACTCCTACATTGGAATGCGGTCACCTGTAGGAGTGAGCCTGCTCGCGATGGGGCCGGATCAGCCAGCGAAAATCCTCAGGCCTTCTGTTCGAAGATCACATAGATCTTGCGGCAAGCCTCCAGCACTTCCCAGGTACCACGGAAACCGGCCGGAATCACAAAGCGGTCGCCAACACGCAAGGTCTTGGCATTTCCATCGCTGTCACGCAGCACCGAAACCCCTTGCAGGATTTCGCAGTATTCATGCTCGGTGTAGTTCACCGTCCACTGCCCGACCGCACCTTCCCACACGCCAACACCCATTTGCCCACAAGGGCTGTCGTACTGATTGAACACCGCTTGCTCTGGGTCGCCCTTGAGCACTTTGGCCGGGTCCGGGCGATAGCGTTCGGCTTCGCTGCTGGTCAGGCTGATATCGACGACGTTCTGGATGTTCATTGTTGTTTTCTCCCGTGATGACGGCGCGGTGGCTTGAAAGGGCCAAAGTCTATGTTTATTAAAATGAACACCGCAAGGCCGTATGGCGCGCTTATGTCAAATATATTGAAACAACCCCGGTCGCTGGTTTAGGGTGGCGGGTGCCTTGGGCCGAAAAAGCAGGCCGGCCGGGCAGCATTCCTGAAGACGACCGCGAAGAACGCGGCGCTCTATTCAACAAGAGGAGGACACTCGAATGACCACCCTGACTCGTGCCGATTGGGAACAACGTGCTCGCGACCTGAAGATCGAAGGCCGCGCCTACCTCAACGGCGAATACACCGACGCCGTCTCCGGCGAGACCTTCGAGTGCATCAGCCCGGTCGATGGCCGTCTGCTGGGCAAGATCGCCAGCTGTGACGCCGCCGACGCCCAGCGCGCCGTGGAAAACGCTCGTGCCACGTTCAATTCCGGCGTCTGGTCGCGCCTGGCGCCGAGCAAACGCAAAGCCACCATGATTCGTTTCGCCAGCCTGCTCAAGCAGCACGCTGAAGAACTGGCGCTGCTCGAAACCCTCGACATGGGCAAGCCGATCAGCGATTCGCTGTACATCGACGTCCCGGGCGCGGCGCAAGCGCTGAGCTGGAGCGGTGAGGCGATCGACAAGATCTACGACGAAGTCGCCGCCACTCCGCACGATCAACTGGGTCTGGTGACCCGCGAGCCGGTGGGCGTGGTCGGCGCCATCGTGCCGTGGAACTTCCCGCTGATGATGGCCTGCTGGAAACTTGGCCCGGCGCTGTCGACCGGTAACTCGGTGATCCTCAAGCCGTCGGAAAAATCCCCGCTGACCGCGATTCGCATCGCTGCGCTGGCCGTTGAGGCCGGCATTCCGAAAGGCGTGCTCAACGTGCTGCCGGGCTACGGCCACACCGTCGGCAAGGCGCTGGCGCTGCACAATGACGTCGACACGCTGGTGTTCACCGGTTCGACCAAGATCGCCAAGCAGCTGATGATCTACTCCGGCGAATCGAACATGAAGCGCGTGTGGCTGGAAGCCGGCGGCAAGAGCCCGAACATCGTCTTCGCCGATGCGCCGGACCTGCAAGCCGCTGCCGAATCCGCCGCCAGCGCCATCGCCTTCAACCAGGGCGAAGTCTGCACCGCCGGTTCGCGTCTGCTGGTCGAACGCTCGATCAAGGACAAATTCCTGCCGATGGTGATCGAGGCGCTGAAAGCCTGGAAGCCGGGCAATCCGCTGGACCCGGCAACCAATGTCGGTGCGCTGGTCGATACCCAGCAGATGAACACCGTGCTGTCGTACATCGAATCCGGTCACACCGACGGCGCCAAACTGGTGGCGGGCGGCAAGCGCATCCTCCAGGAAACCGGTGGCACTTACGTCGAGCCGACGATTTTCGACGGCGTGAGCAACGCGATGAAGATCGCTCAGGAAGAGATTTTCGGCCCGGTGCTGTCGGTCATCGCCTTCGATACCGCCGAAGAAGCGATCCAGATCGCCAACGACACGCCGTACGGCCTGGCCGCTGCGGTATGGACTCAGGACATCTCCAAGGCGCACCTGACTGCCAAAGCACTGCGCGCCGGCAGCGTGTGGGTCAACCAGTACGACGGCGGCGACATGACCGCACCGTTCGGCGGCTTCAAGCAGTCGGGCAACGGTCGCGACAAGTCGCTGCACGCGTTCGACAAATACACCGAGCTGAAGGCGACGTGGATCAAGCTGTAAGCCGTTAGCGGGAGCCTGATTCGTTCAGGCTTTCGAACTTACGGAGATCCCCTGTGGGAGCAAGTCTCTGTGGTGAGGGGATTTATCCCCGATCGGCTGCGAAGCAGTCGCAAAACCAGTGCATGCGAGGGTGCAGGTTTTGAGGTCGCTGCGCGACCTGTCGGGGATGAATCCCCTCACCACAGGGTTTGCTCCCACATTTGATTTTGTGGCGCACATAAGAATATCCACAGGAGCGTGGACCATGCGTTGGGCGACGTATTTCGCCGTGTTGGCGTCTGTCTTGAGTGTCGGCCTGGCCCTGGGGGTCAGCATGCCGCTGGTGTCGTTGCGTCTGGAGAGCTGGGGTTACGGCTCTTTCGCCATCGGCGTGATGGCGGCGATGCCGGCGATTGGCGTATTGCTGGGCGCGAAGATTTCCAGTCATCTGGCGGCACGTTTCGGCACCGCGAACCTCATGCGTCTTTGCCTGTGGGCCGGGGCGTTGTCGATCGGCTTGCTCGCGCTGTTGCCGAGTTATCCGGTCTGGCTGGTGCTGCGCCTGATGATTGGGGTGATCCTGACCATCGTATTCATCCTCGGCGAGAGCTGGATCAATCAACTGGTCGTCGAACACTGGCGCGGTCGTCTCGTCGCTCTGTATGGCAGCAGCTATGCGCTGAGCCAACTGTCTGGTCCGCTGCTGCTGGGTGCGCTAGGCACTGAGCATGATTATGGTTTCTGGGTCGGTGTCGGGCTGCTGACAGTCTCGCCATTGCTGTTGATGGGCCGCAGCGGTGCGCCGAGCAGTGAAGCCAGCAGTGTGACGTTCAGCGATCTGTGGGGTTTTGCCCGGGAGCTGCCGGCGATTGCCTGGGCGGTGTCACTGTTCGCCGCGTTCGAAGCGATGATCCTCACGCTGTTGCCGGTGTATTGCCTGCAACAGGGCTTCACCGCCGAGATTGCGTTGGCGATGGTCAGCACGGTGGTGGTCGGCGACGCACTGTTGCAACTGCCGATCGGCGCGCTGGCAGATTACCTGTCGCGGCGCACGTTGTTCGCCGGTTGCGCAGTGATCCTGATGCTGTCGAGTCTGGCGATTCCGCTGTTGATCGACACGCTGCTGATCTGGCCGTTGTGGGTGTTGTTCGGCGCCAGTGCCGGTGGCCTGTTCACCTTGTCACTGATTCTGATCGGCGAGCGTTATCGCGACGATGCGCTGGTGCGGGCCAATGCGCACATTGCGCAGCTGTGGGGTGTGGGCTGTCTGATCGGGCCGTTGCTGGCGGGGGCGGGCAGTCAGTGGATCAGCGGGCATGCGTTGCCGTTGTTGATGGCGGCGGGGGCGTTTGGATTGGTGATTCTACTGATGCGTCAGGGGGCATTCGGCACAGTGGCCGAGCCTGCTTAAGTCAGCTCTTAAAGCGAAAGAATTCTTGTGGTGAGGGAGCTTGCTCCCGCTGGGCTGCGCAGCGGCCCCAAAGACTTCGTGAGCGCTGCGCACTCAGGCGGGAGCAAGCTCCCTCGCCACAAATGAGTTTTCAATTCGACTACAGCATCCGCTCCAGGCCGACAGTGGTGCTGAACCACGCATTGAAGCGCCGCCACCAACTCCCCGGTTCCTTGCTCAGCGTGTGTATTTGGCCGTTGTCCTCGGTCACCCAGACGATCTCGCCATCCTGCAGTTTCGCCTGATAACTCAGAGCCGGCGCCATGCCTTGCAGCGCCAGTTCGCGCACGTGTTCGGCCAGTTCCTGGCTGTCCACCAGAACCCCGACTTCGGTGTTCCACAGCACTGAGCGCGGATCGAAGTTGAACGAGCCGATGAATGCTTTCTGCCGATCAAAAATCATCGCCTTGCTGTGCAGGCTGGAATCCGAACCACGGAAAGACTTGCTGTAGAACAGATGTGGACCGCTGCCATAGTTATCCCCAGGCTGACGGCGCAGCTCATACAGTTTCACCCCGTGCTCCAGCAGCGCCTTGCGATACGGCGCGTAACCGCCGTGCACCGCTGGCACATCGGTGGCTTCCAGCGAGTTGGTCAGCAGGCTCACCGAGACCCCGGCGTCGGCGCGCCCGGTCAGGTACACCAGCCCCGGCTGGCCGGGCACGAAGTACGCCGAGATCATGATCAGCTCTTTGCTGACGCCGCGCAGTTCCGGCGCCAGTTGTGTGGTCAGCAGCAGTTGCGGGTCCGGTTCGTCCTTGGCCAGCACCTTGCTCGGCGCATCCCACAGCGCCTGGTTCCAGGCCCAGATCAGTTCCTTGCGCCAGATGTCCATGCGTGGCGCGGTCTTGAACGTCATCAACTGTTGATACAGCGCGTGATTCTGTTTACGGGTTTCATCCAGCGACTCTTCCAGGCGCGTGCGGGTGTTCTGCAGGTCTTTGGCGCTTGGTTTGCTGGAGAGGAATTCGTTGATCGGCTTGCTCAGCGCGCTGTTCCAGTACTGGTCGAAACTGTGCCCGAGCTGCTCTGCCACCGGGCCGACACTGAGCATGTCGATGTCGGTGAAATTCAGATTCGGCTCGGCATCGAAATACTCGTCGCCCAGATTGCGCCCGCCAACGATGGCCACGCTGTTGTCCGCCAGGAACAGTTTGTTGTGCATGCGCCGGTGTTGCAGCGACAGGTTGAACAGGCGTCCGGCAGCGCGGGTAACGCCGGTGCTGCGGCCCAGGTGCAGCGGATTGAACAGGCGGATCTGGATCTGTGGATGCGCCGCCAGCGTGGCGATGATCGTGTCGAGGCCGTCGCTGGTGGTGTCGTCGAGCAGGATGCGTACGCGCACGCCGCGGTCGGCGGCCTTGAGCAGTTCTTCCACCAGCATCCGCGTGCTGACGCCGTCATGGACGATGTAGTACTGCAAGTCGAGGCTGGTTTGCGCATTGCGAATCAGCTCGGCGCGGGCGGTGAAGGCTTCTGTGCTGTTGGACAGCAAGCGGAAGCCGGAACGGCCCTGCCAGGGCGCTGCCTGGGTCTGAATCGAGCGACCGAATGCGGAGCCCGCGGCCGGCAACGCCTGGCTGGGTTCGCGCGGCGCATCGAGGGTGGCGCAACCACTGGCCAACGAGCACAACACACAGACAGCGAGCAATTTTTTTCCGGGTCGCACGTTGGTTTCTCGGCTGGAGGCAGGGGGTGACGGAGTATGGCACGCAGAGGATTTCCAAGACCGTTTCCGGCGGATCCTCGCCACACTGTGTAAACAATTAGTCGTTCAAAAGTAGGAATGAGTTCGCCTGTGGTTTTGGACTATTTGTTTTGTTGTTTTTTCAGCTCTTGGTCGGCGCCGATTCCTACATACGGATCCTGCAAAAAACGAAATCATCGCCCCGGTGTTCAGCGTCTTGTGAAGGCAATGCGCTGAACAACTGCCATTGATCAATAACCGATGAAGTAGGGACTGATGAAAAAAACAACATGGATGGCAGCCGTCGCGGCTGCAGTATTACCCACCCTGGTGGTCGCCGAGAGCGTGGATCTGAGCGTGATCGGAACCATTATTCCGACCTCGTGCATCCCTGCATTTGCCGGTGGCGGCACGGTAGATTTGCGCAAGATATCCGCAGCCACCCTGAACAAGACCACGCAGACGCTGCTGCCGACCCACGACATTTCGCTGCACATCAACTGTGATGCAGAGGCATCGGTCGAGGTGTCGGTCAGAGACAATCGTACAGCCACCAAATTGCCGGGCATCAACGATGGTGCGGGTAATAACGATCCGGCTTTGTTCTACGGCCTGGGTGAAATCAACGGCATCCGTATCGGCGGATTTGCGCTGCGTCACGGTCGTCCGGAAGCCGACGGTGCGCCGCAGACTCTGATGACACGCACTCTGGCAGCACCGGCGTGGCAACTGCCTGCTTCGCCGCTGGTGGGCAATGCCCCGGCGCTCTACTCATGGGGTTCCGGCGTGGCAGCTGGCCCGGTCGCGGCCCGTCACCACGGGTTTCCGATGAGC
Organism: Pseudomonas sp. PS01299; assembly: GCF_029960145.1. Taxonomy (NCBI): domain Bacteria; kingdom Pseudomonadati; phylum Pseudomonadota; class Gammaproteobacteria; order Pseudomonadales; family Pseudomonadaceae; genus Pseudomonas; species Pseudomonas sp. PS01299. The sequence continues at coordinate 14,062 of NZ_JASCPO010000104.1, forward strand.
CTGTTGCCGATCATCGGCCCGAGCAACGCGCTGCCGATCACCAGCGAGATCCCGCTCGATGGCTCGGTGACCTTCGAGATGTTCTACCTCTGATCGTCAGAACCCGGCCATTACCGGGTTCTTTCAGGTTCATTCAGCGCGCCCTTTGCCGGGTGCGCTGCCCCCTGCGGAGCAATACCGATGCCGATTTCAATGTGCCGCCCAGGCTTGCGGGCGTTGCCACTGTGCCTGCTCGTCTTGATTTTGATGCCCGGGGTTCACGCTGCCGGAATGGTGCCGCAAACCCCTGTGCTGGTGGTGGATGAGGGTGTCGGTGAAGCGACGATGAATGTGCGAAACACCGAAACGCGTCCGGCCCTGCTGCACACCACGGTCGAAAATATCGAGCCGCACGATCAACTGCTGTTGCTGTTCAGTCCGCCGATTGCTCGTGTCGAGCCCGGTTCGGTGCAGCAGGTACGGTTCATGTTGCAGAGCGCCGAACCATTGCAGACCGAGCGTCTGAAACGGGTGATTTTTGAGGGGATCAATCCTCTGGCAGGTGTCGACGGTGCCCGGGTCAATCTGGGTGTTCGGCAAAACCTGCCGGTGATCCTGCGCCCCGCCGGTCTGCCAGTGGAGCGCGAGCCATGGAAACGCCTGAGCTGGTCAGCCACGGCTGAAGGTTTGCTGGTCAGTAATCCCAGTCCTTACGTGGTGCGACTGGCTAAAGCGATTGTTCCGCTGCCGGGCACGCAGGCGGTGGATCTGCCGCGTACCTGGATCCTGCCAGGGGAGCGCCTGTCTGTCGGGTTGCCGTTGAACGTGACAGTGCGAACCATGGCAGTGCGGATCTTTCCGGCGACCACATATGGCTTTGCGGTCGATCACTTTGATGCCCCGGTTACGCACTGATGCGCACGTGTGCCCGTCAGGGACTGGCACTGCTGATGGCGAATGCGATCGGCATGACGATGGCCAGTGAAGGGGTGGAATTCGATGCGCAGGTGCTTCGCGAGCGCGGGCTCGACCCCGCATTGGCTGAGTACTTTCGCCAAGCACCGCGTTTCTCCCAAGGCACATGGCTGGTCGCGCTTGAGGTCAATGGACAGCCACGGGGGCGGGTGTTCGTGACATTCAATGAACAGGGCGAGCCGTGCCTGCAACCGGCCTTGCTCAAGGCTGCTGGTGTGCGCGCGCAAGCGGCTTTGCCCCCCGTTCAACCGCAGCAGTGCCTGACGCTGGGCGAAGGTCTGCCAGCGTCCACCGTTGCATTGCATCCCGGCAAGGAACAGATCGACCTGCTGCTGCCGACGGACCTGTTGGCATTGCCGGAATTTCAGCCACGCAGTTTCGCCAATGGCGGAGTGGGCGGCGTGTTCAACTACGATGTTTTGGTCATGGGCAGCCAGCACGAGGGGCAACGTAGCGATTTTCGCAGGCTGGGTTCGGAGTTCGGCCTGAATGCCGGCAACTGGGTCTTGCGCAGTCGCCAGTCCTATACGCAGTTGCCCGACAGCACGCGTTTCGAGCATCTGTATGCCTATGGCACGCGCACTCTGGAAGCTTACGAAGCCAACGTGCAGATCGGCCAGTTGAACTTGCAGTCGCCATTGTTCGCCGGCGAATCGTTCAACGGAGTGCAGATTCTGCCGGAAGGTGCGTTCGCGCAAATGCGCGCAGCACAGGAGGGTGCACGTGGCGAGGTCGAGGGCATTGCCTGGTCGCCATCGCGAATCGAAGTCCGGCAGAACGGCGTGCTGATCTACACCACACTGGTTCCCGGCGGCCCCTTCACCTTGCGCGCGCTGCCGTTGTTGAGCAACCAGCTCGACCTCGAAGTCAGCGTGCACGAGCAGGAAGGGCAAGTGCGGCGTTTTCGCGTCCCGGCAGCCAGCCTGCAGGATCCACAATTCGATCGCGCCGACGGCTTCAATCTGGCGCTTGGCACGGTGCGACGCCAGGGTTCGGATGATCGTCAGGCGCCGTCATTTGCCACCCTTGGCCGAGAGTGGAGTCTGTCACGAGCGTTGCGCGTGAGCGGCGGGTTCCTCGGTGGGGCGGATTATCTGTCGGCAGGCTGGGGGCTGCAGCGTCAATGGCCGGGCAATCTGAGCACCGGTGTGCGCCAGGTGTTGTCCAGCGATCGAGACACAGGCATTGCAGGTCATGAGGTGCAAATGACCGTCAGTGCCGTGTTGTCGCCGAATCTGTCCACCAGTGTGGTTGCGGTGCACCGTGGCAAGGGCTTTCGCAGCCTGTCGGACACCGGCTGGAGCCAGCAGCAGGGACGGGCCGACGCCTCCGGGCGCGATCACTGGACATTTTCGCTCAACGGTACTGTCGAGCGCTGGGGGGCATTCGGCATGACCTGGTCGCGCTACACCAGCGTGGACGAGCCACCCAACATGCGCCTGGGATTGTCCTGGTCGCAGACACTGCCCGCGCGCATCAGCCTGTCGTTGAGTCTGGAGCGGGGGATCGGCGATGCCGACGCGAGGCAGCGGGGCACCTCGGTCTATCTGACGGCCGGGATGCCATTGGGCGATCAGCGCAGGGCTCGCAGCTACCTGCGCAGCGATCCGCGATCCGGGATGCGCCGTGGCGTGTCGATGAGCGAAGTGCTCAGTGAAACCCTGGCCTATAGCGCCAGTGCCGAACAGCGTGAAGCTGCGGCGCCATCGCTGGGTTTGCGGGTCAACGCACTGGCGCATTACACCAGTCTGGATCTGGGCCTGAACCAGCGAGCCGGGGCCAGCGAATTCGACCTGGGGCTGCGCGGCGGCATGGCGTTGCATCGCGACGGTGTGACGCTGTCGCCGTATCCACTGCGCGAGACCTTTGCCGTGCTCAAGGCTGGCGACCGTGCGGGTCTGAAGCTGTACACGCCGCAAGGCCCGGTGTGGACGGATGGATTGGGCCGGGCGGTGGTGGCGAGTTTGCCGGCCTATTCCACAGCCCGGCTGGAAGTCGATCCGTTGAGTTTGCCGCGCAACGTCGAGGTGCTCGACGGTTATCAGGAGGTCGAGGCCGGGCGTGGCTCGGTTCAGCATATGGATTTTTCCATCACCCGCGTGCGGCGTGTGCTGTTGAAGGCCAGGACGCTTGACCGGCAATGGTTGCCCAGTGGACTCGCCGTACACAACGGGCAAGGCGAATACGTGACCACGGTGCTTGAGGCCGGGGCGATCTTTCTGCCGGACATCAAACCCGGTCAGTCGCTGCGGGTGCAACTGTCGGATAGCGCGCACTGCGACCTGCAATTCAATCTGGCTGAAGCGCCGGACGAGCAAGCATTGATCGAGCCCGTCGACGCGCTCTGTCAGCCTTTGAACCTTACATGACCGAGTTATTGCGCATGCATCGATGGATTGTCCTGATCACGCTGGCATCGTTGGCATCGACCTCGGTCATGGCCAGCGAGGCCTGCCAGATGACGCTCTCACCGAGCGCGGTGGACTATGGCGTTTCGACGCGGGCGGAGCTGCTCGCCCGGCCATCGGGCAATGACGGCAGTTTTGGTGTGCGCACGGTTCATCTACGGATTCAATGTCCGGCTGCGCGCGCGATCAGGTGGTCCTTTGCTGCCCCGAGCAGCGATGCGCTGCATTACCGCTGGGCACCGGGACGGTTGCAGATACGCATTGTGGCAGCGCGTCTGGATGGCGCGCCGGTGCAATGGCAGCGCGATGATGGCGAGGCGGGCCTGTTGCAGCCTGGCGATCGCATCACCGCCTGGCGCTCTGGCAGCCTCGCCGCCGGGCGCCATCTGGAGGTGGAGCTGGAAATCGAAGCCCGCGTCAGTGATGCCTCAAGTCGTGTCGCCAACCTTCAGCGACTTGAGGGATTCGGTACGTTTCAGCTGGAATGATCAGGCTTCGGCCAGCAGTTTGATCGCCGCCGCGCCGACCTTGCGCACCGCCTCTTCGATCTGTGGTGTCGGTTTCGCCGCGTAGTTCATCCGCAGACAATTGCGGTACTTGCCCGAGGCGGAAAAGATGCTGCCGACGGCAATCTGTACGCCCTGATCGTGCAGCGCGCGATTGAGTTTCAGCGTATCGAAACCCTCCGGCAATTCGACCCACAACATGAAGCTGCCCTGTGGACGACTGGCGCGGGTCCCGACCGGGAAGTAGCGGGTAACCCAGTCGATCATCGCGTCACGATTGCGTTGGTATTGGCTGCGCATCCGCCGCAAGTGCGGTTCGAAATGGCCACCCTTGAGAAATTCGGCGATGGCGATCTGCGGCTGCGGTGCGGTGGAACCGGTGCTGATGTATTTCATGTGCAGCACCCGTTCCAGATAACGACCCGGCGCGACCCAGCCGATGCGCAGGCCTGGGGCCAAGGTCTTGGAAAACGAGCTGCACAGCAGCACTCGACCATCTTCGTCGAAGGACTTGATCGTGCGCGGACGCGGGTAGGTGTAGGCCAGCTCGCCATACACATCGTCCTCGATGATCGCCACGTCGAAACGCTGTGCCAAGTTGAGCAGGGCGCGCTTGCGCGACTCCGGCATGATGTAGCCGAGCGGGTTGTTGCAGTTGGGGGTGATCTGGATGACCTTGATCGGCCATTGCTCCAGCGCCAGTTCCAGCGCTTCGAGGCTAATGCCGGTCAGCGGATCGGTGGGGATTTCCAGGGCTTTCATGCCCAGGCCCTTGAGCGTTTGCATGGCGCCGTGGAAGCTCGGCGAATCCACCGCGACGATGTCGCCCGGTTCGCAGATTGCGTGGATGCTGGTGGACAGTGCTTCGTGGCAACCGGTGGTGATCACCAGGTCGCTGGCGCTCAACTGGCAGCCGGAATCGAGCATCAACCGGGCGATCTGTTCGCGCAGTTCAAGGGTGCCGTGGATGTTGTCGTAATACAGACCGGGCATGTCCTGGCGTCGGCTGATCCGCGCCAGTCCGCGCAACAGCGGTTTCATCGTTGGCGTGGTCACGTCGGGCATGCCCCGACCCAGTTGCACCACGTCCTTGCGTGGCACCGCACGAATCAGCTCCAGCACCTGATCCCACTGCGAAATCTCCACCGGTCGCTGCGCCGGACGCCCGACTGCGGGCAGCTCCGGCAGCTCGCGACCCACCGGCACGAAGTAGCCGGACTTGGGTTTCGGCGTTGCCAGACCGCTGTCCTCAAGCATGCGATAGGCCTGCTGCACCGTGCTGAGGCTGACCCCGTGTTCTACGCTCAAGGCACGCACCGAAGGCAGGCGATCGCCAGGACGGTAGAAGCCTTGTTCGATGCGGGTGCCGAGCAGTTCGGCGAGGTTCACATACAGGGTCATGGCACTGCCTCGATGCAGGTGATTCGTTAAACCAGTACAGATGCAGCAAAAATCGGTAATTCAGTCTCAGGAATGGCAAATCTGTATGGAGTTAATACAGATGTGTTGAATCTGTAATGCTTTTGCCGACCCGCGCATCATGGAATCTCTGGCTACCCAAGTAAACAGGAGCAACAAAAATGAACGGCTTGAGCGATGTGCGGCTGACGTTACGCAGTCAGGAACTGGCGGCAGGGCAGGAGGACAGTGCATGGAATAGCGCCATGCGTAACGCGCCATCCGGCCTGAGTCGCTGGGGCCTGTTCTGGCATCGTCTGCACACGCGCAAGGCGCTTATGAATCTGACGCCGGAGCAGCTCAAGGACGTCGGGTTGACCCGGGAGCAGGCAAATGAAGAGGGGTTGAAGCCGTTCTGGCGGATCTGAACGTTTTAGCGCCTGTTTCGGCCCCTTCGCGAGCAAGCCCGCTCCCACATTCGACCGTGTTCTCAAGGTGGAGCGCGGTCACCTGTGGGAGCGGGCTTGCTC
>NZ_JASCPO010000105.1:0-19531 GCF_029960145.1 Pseudomonas sp. PS01299
GGCTTGCTCGCGAAAGCGGTGTATCAGTCAGCATCCCGGTACCTGACACTCCGCTTTCGCGAGCAAGCCCGCTCCCACATTGGGGCAAGGTGAAGCTTTAAGGGGTATCCGGCTGATTGGCCGGATGCGCCTTGATGAACGCCGAATGCTCAGCCGCCAACGCCGCCACCCGACAAATCCGCGGATAAGCCTCCAGCGAAACACCGAAGCGCTCGGCCGCATACAACTGCGGAATCAGATAAACATCCGCCACACACGGCCACTCGCCGAAACAGAAACCGCTGTCACCGATCAATTGCTCGACGGCCGCCAGCCCCTGACTGATCCAGTGCGCGATCCACTCCACCACCTGCGGCTCTTCGTGGCCCAACTGGCGCAGGCGATTGAGCACGCTGACGTTATGCAGCGGATGCACATCGCAGCCGATCACCGCCGCCACACCGCGCACATGAGCACGGGCAGCGAGGTCTTCGGGCAGCAATGGCAGCTGTGGATAACGCTCTTCCAGGTACTCGATGATCGCCGGCGACTGAATCAGCAGCTCGCCGTCATCGGTGCGCAGGGCCGGCACCCGGCCCTGCGGATTGATCGCCAGATACGCCGGCTGGCGATGCTCACCTCCCGACGGCGCGATCAGATTGACCGGCAACGCGGTGTAGTCGAGCCCTTTCAGCGCCAACGCGATACGCACCCGATAAGACGAGGTCGAGCGGTAATAGGTGTAGAGATCCATGATCCGCTCCTGTCAGCGCGCCGCCAGCACTTTGCCGCGGCATTCGCCGAAGCCGATCGAGGCAAAACCGTCACGGGCGCAGCGCGCACGCAGAATGATTTCGTCGCCGTCTTCGAGGAATTTGCGCACTTCGCCGGAGGCCAGTTCGATCGGCTTTTTACCGCCCTCGGTGATTTCCAGCAGGCTGCCGAACTGACCGCTTTGCGGGCCGGACAAAGTCCCCGAACCGAACAGGTCACCGGCCTGCAACTGGCAGCCGTTGACGCTGTGGTGCGCGACCATTTGTGCGACGGTCCAGTACATGTAGCGGGTGTTGCTCAGAGTCAGGCGATGGGCCGGCAGATTCTGTTCGCGCATGGCTTCGGTGAGCAGCAGCACTTCCAGTTCAATATCGAATGCGCCAGCGTCCTGATCGCGTTTGTCGAACAGGTATGGCAGCGGCTGCGGATCACCTTCCGGGCGCGCAGGTTGCGCCATGCGGAATGGCTCCAGCGCTTCGGCGGTCACCACCCATGGCGAAACACTGGTGATAAAACTCTTGGAGAGGAACGGGCCCAGCGGCTGGTATTCCCAGGCCTGGATATCGCGGGCCGACCAGTCGTTGAGCAGGCAGAAACCGGCAATGTGTTCGGCGGCGTCACCGATGGCAATCGGCTCGCCCATGTCGTTGCCCTGACCGATCCAGATGCCCAGTTCCAGCTCGTAGTCCAGTCGTGCGCACGGGCCGAAGGTCGGCTCGCTCGCACCGGCCGGCAGGGTCTGGCCTTTCGGGCGGCGCACGTCGGTACCAGAAGCGCGCACGGTGGAGGCGCGACCGTGATAACCGATCGGCACGTGCTTGTAGTTAGGCAGCAGCGGGTTGTCCGGGCGGAACAGTTTGCCGACGTTCTGCGCGTGTTCGATGCCGACGTAGAAGTCGGTGTAATCGCTGATGCGTGCCGGCAGGTGCATCTGACAATCAGCAGCCAGTGGCAGCAGTTTTGCGCCTTGGGCTTCGATGGCGCCGCGATGAGTGCTGCCCTCGCCGAACAATTCCAGCAAGCGGCTGCGCAAGGCTACGCGGGCTTCACGACCGAGGTCGAAGAACGCATTCAGCACGCCGCCGTGCGTGGCTTCGACCGCGCTGCGTGCCGGGCCGTCGAACAGGCCGGCTTCAAGCGCCACCTGCAGATCGAAAATATGTTCACCAATCGCCACGCCCGCGCGCGGCGCCGAGCCGCCAGTGCTGAACACGCCCAGCGGCAGGTTCTGCAGCGGGAAATCCGCGTGGCCATTGGCCGAAGCAACCCAGCTGCGGGTGATGGAAGTCTGAGTCATGGGTTATCTCCGGGTCGGGTCGAACGTGGCGGGCAGCGTGGCCCAGCAGGCGTCGTAAGTGGATTGCAGTTGCGGGCAGTCGAGGGCGAAGCGGCTTGGGCGCAGTACCTGACTGGTCTCGAACATGAATGCCATGGTGTTGTCGATCTTCGCCGGTTTGAGTTCCGCGTTGATCGCTTTGGTGCAGGTTTCGCCATCCGGGCCGTGGGCGCTCATGCAGCTGTGCAACGAGGCACCGCCGGGCACGAAGCCTTCTGCCTTGGCGTCGTATTCGCCCTGAATCAGGCCCATGAATTCGTTCATCAGGTTGCGATGGAACCACGGCGGACGGAAGGTGTTCTCGGCGACCATCCAGCGTGGCGGGAAGATCACGAAGTCGAGGTTGGCCAGACCGTGCACGCTGGTCGGCGAGGTCAGCACGGTGAAGATCGACGGATCCGGGTGATCGAAGCTCACGGTGCCGATGGTGTTGAAACGGCGCAGATCATATTTGTACGGCACGTTGTTGCCGTGCCAGGCGACCACGTTCAGCGGCGAATGATCGAGCTCGGTGCCCCACAACTGGCCGAGGAATTTCTGCACCAGCGTCGTCGGCTGCTGCAGGTTTTCGTAAGACGCGACCGGCGCGAGGAAATCCCGTGGATTGGCCAGGCCGTTGCTGCCGATTGGCCCCAGGTCCGGCAGGCGCAGCGGCGCGCCGTGGTTCTCGGCAACGTAACCGCGCGCCTGCGGATCAAGCAGCTCGACGCGGAATTTCAGGCCACGCGGCAGCACAGCAATTTCCAGCGGCGCGACTTCGAGCACGCCGAGTTCAGTGGCAATTCGCAGCCGCCCCAGTTGCGGCACCAGCAGCAGTTCGCCGTCGGCGTTGTAAAACACCCGCTCCATCGAACGGTTGGCGGTGTAGTTATAGATGCTGATGCCGGCTGGTTTTTCCGCCGCCGAATTGGCCACCATGCCGACCAGACCGTCGATGAAATCAGTCGGCTCGGCCGGGATATCCAGAGGATTCCAGCGCAGGCGATTGGGCGTCACTTCACCCAACGGGCCGCCGGCCAGTTGCCGCTCCAGTTTGACGAACGCCGGGTGATTGGCCGATGGCTGGATCCGGTACATCCAGGTACGCCGGGCTTCACTACGGGTCATGGTAAACGCAGTGCCGGAGAGCAATTCGGTATAGAGGCCGTACGGGGCTTTTTGCGGGGAGTTCTGGCCGATGGGCAAGGCGCCGGGCAACGCTTCACTGCTGAATTCGTTGCCGAAACCGGACTGGTACGTCAGCTCCGACGCGTTTGAATCGAGGTTCATGGAGCCTCCTGAACAGGGAGTCGGCAGTGGCCCATCGCTCTGGCTCAGAGCTTTGCGCACGCCGGGGTTGTTATTATCGTAATTCGATTACGCATAACGTAATTTGCTCGCTATCCAGCGTCAAGCTATAAAGACGCCCATTCGTTTTCGGATCCCGGCCGCACCATGGAAAAAACCAGCGACAGCAACGGCAAACAGAAAGTCCGCTCCGCCGAGGTCGGCACCGACATCCTCAAGGCGTTGGCCGAGTTGTCGCCCTCTACCTCACTGTCGCGTCTGGCCGAACATGTGCAGATGCCCGCGAGCAAGGTGCACCGTTATCTTCAGGCACTGATCGCCAGCGGTTTTGCCGAGCAGAATGCCGCCACCAACCACTACGGCCTCGGCCGTGAAGCGTTGCGTGTAGGCTTGGCAGCCCTGAACAGTATGGACGTGCTGAAAGTCGCCGCCCTGCCCCTGTCTGAGCTGCGCGACGAATTGAATGAAACCTGCTTTCTGGCGGTGTGGGGCAATCAGGGCGCGACCGTAGTGCACATCGAGCCGGCAGTGCGCGCGGTGACGGTGGTGACTCAGTTGGGTTCGGTTTTGCCGCTGCTTAGTTCGTCCACCGGGCTGGTGTTCAGTGCCTTTCTGCCGCATCGGGAAACCGATGAGTTGCGCGCGCAGGAAATCGCCGTCGCCGGCCATCCACTGGCCGATCAAAATGCCTACAGCGGTTTGTGCGAGCAGATCCGCGAACGCGGTCTGCATCATGTGCACGGCTTGTTGATGCCAGGTGTGGACGCGTTGTCAGCCCCGGTGTTCAACGCAGTCGGGCAGATCGCCGCGGTGCTGACCATCGTCGGCCCGACTTCACTGTTCCACGCTGATGAAGACGGCCCGGCGGCGCAGCGGTTACTGGCGGCGTCGCGGGCCGTGAGCTGGCGAATGGGGTATGAGCAAGCCGATTGAGTCAGGCGATCTCCAGGCGCCAGCCCGGGGATCAGCGCACGATGGTCTGGCTGATGCCGGTTACCCGATCCTTCATCAATTCAGTGAAGAAATCGATCAACTGTTGATCTGCCGCTTTATGACCCGCCGCCTCGGCGACGAATTGCGCCGCCGACCGTGCATCATCGACCAGACCGAGAAACGATCGTTGAACGTTGGTCACCTGCTTGATCACCTCTGCGCTCGCACCGGCTGTGGCCGCCTGGCCGAGCGTAAATAGTCCGATCAACGCGTCCGCGCCGTATCCCAGTGCCGCCGAGTAGTCACCGCGCCGTTGCGCCTGTGCTCCGTCGTAGACACTTTTCATCATCTGCACCGCAACGGCCACGGAGCCAATAGGCGGCACGGCGAGACTGATGACATTCACCACTTTGATCAGGCCATCGTAAACCAGTCCCGCGATAACCTCCTTCAAACTGGTGGTTCGCTCATCGATATCGCTCAATGCGCGACGCACTCTCCGATCATGGAACGTGAAGAGGTTGTTCAACTTGGCGCGTTCTTGCGTCTTGACCGGAGGCAGAGGTTTCCCGCTCGCGGCAAGATCGTCAAAATAATCATTGATTACTTTTTGATCGACGATTGCAACCCGGTCAAAGTAGTAATCGCGCATCGGTCCGTATTGGAAACGAATGGATGGAATGAAATCGTTGATGGGTCGATAGGCAACGCCATCCGGCGCATCGGGCGTATATAACCAGTCGTGGAACTGGCCGAGAATGTTCATCCGCAGGATGTAGACACCCGCAACCGTACGATCCCTCGACTTGGTCAAGCCTGTTTTCCCGATATTGAATTCGTAAAGACCTTCATCACCTTCTGCGGACGAATCATTGATCGGGTAGTGATAGACATCCTCTTTCAAATTCCCGACAACCCGTTGTAGCGCTAAAAAAATGTCAGACCCAAACCTGCCATCGATGTAGTTGGAGAGCAGATCGTAATGCATCTGACAGCGAATTTTTTTTGCGTGAACGGCGCGCTTGAATGCATAGCCAGGATGCTTCCCGTCCAGATAGTCGGTATTGAGCATTTCCGTATACCTGTCGCCAGGACGGAATGTTTTCGATAACGAGGACAGATCGCGAATATCCAGTTGATCGATCGCCGGATGGCCGTCCGTCAAAAAATACCTCGGGTCATACTTGCTCGGATATGCCGGATTGGCAGCTTCAAACGACAGCCCTTCGATGAGCAGATCCGTTACGCTTTTCTGAAAATCGTCAGTCTGGACAATAATCTGATCGGGATTGATCTCGATATTTCGTCCTCGCGAACGCAACAGGCTTTCAAGGTTCTGCTTTACCGCATCATGGGTAAAGCGTTCGAAAGAAGGGAACGCATTGTCCCTTGCCTCTACGGTGGAGAGCGCTTTCAGTTCGGTATTCAATCGAGCGTAACGTTTGCGCGGCTCAATCCCGAGGTAGCGGTAAGGCGCAGGCGCAATGGTCTTGTGTAACGCCAGTTCAGACTGATAAGCGACTTTGACGTCATTGAGCAACGGCGCTGTGCCATTGGGGAAAAGGTCCGAGTATTGGGTATCCAGCTTATATAGATAATGGGTGGAGTGACGGCTGGCACCGCGCAAGGATCCGGCATCGTGCAAATAGTCCGGATGAATCAATGACGCCGCGTATTGACGATCAGCGGTCATGGCCGATTCAAACCATTTGTTCAGAGCGAATGCATCCGCAAACGTCATGAAAACAGACTTGCCTGCAGGTGTTATCAGATAAACAAGATAGTTCCGAGTCTCCGGTGCCTGAAAAACCATCACACCTTTCAAGGCGGGCCCCGGAATCTGCAGGCTCAGTTTCAATCCGCGGATAGACACCGACGAGTCACCTGCCAGCGCCCTTTCGATTACCTTCGCTTCGGTTTCACTGAAAATGCCCGAATGGCGCGCAACGAAAAGCGCGAACTCGATGTTGCTGTGCAAGTGGTCGCGATACGCCTGTGCAAACTCCGGCGATGGATCAGCCGAAAGACTGGATACAAACTGCGAGCGCACGTTGATGTTGTTCAACCATTGCTCAAGTGCAGCAGCGGACAGCTTGCTGCCGGGCGGCATCCCGGTGAGGCTGATTTCGGCTTTATACCCCTCGTCATGCAGACCGAAGATGATGAATTCCGTCAGGGTCCGGTTATCGACCTGCTCTAGGGTGCGGCCCCCCAGTTGCATCTTGTGGACGCTGCGCACCTTTATCGTCTCGGCTTCCAGTTGCTCACCCAACGCGCTCATCGCCCACTCGGAAAAACAACGCAAGACATAATCTTTAAACGAGAAACACCTGTCGAAAACCACCTGGTAGTCAGAGTGATATTTCTCCATCGAGTGCTCAAGCTCGACGTAACGCTGCTGAAGAGTGTTACCACCGTTCTTCAGCCAGAGTGGCCATTCGGTCCGCTTGAGTTCTGCCTGCACTTGATCGAATCGACGACCGATGTCAGCACGCATCACCGACAACATCTGATTGTCCTGCAATACCCGGCTGAACGCTCGAGTCTGGCCCTTGCGATCGCGCATCAGACTTGCAAGCGTCTCAAGTTGTCCCTTCAAGTAAGCGTCGACACAATGAGCGGACAAACTTTGCGTGGCTTTAGGGAAAGCGATTTTGCTACCGGACGCCGATACACGCGCCAGCAGCGTTGCATGCACCTCGAGATTCCTGGCGAAGTATTCAAAGCCGTTGCCTGGCGTGTGAATGACATAACCGGTGGGCTCATTGAGCAGTTTCATTTGCGGATCCGCCCGCATCGCATTATCGAGGATAAAACCCGGAACAAGCGAAGTGCGAGAGTCGAATTCAGGACTCACCACAACGTTATAAGCGCCGGCGCCGTTTTCCAGGTTCAACAAATAGCAATAGCGCGTCGCCATGCCGTGATCCAGAAATCCCGCCATGGCTTTTAAAGAAAGCTCCGCTGTCAGCACAACGTTATAAGCCTGCTGCAAGGCCTGTTTATTTGTCAGCCCGGTCTTTTCAGTTGTTGCGACTTTTACGGGAGCCGCCCAATACTTGGTCATCTCCGAACGCAGGCTGCTTTCCAGATTTCGCAGCGTATAAGTAATAGCCTCCTCAGCCTCGATAATACTGAAGCCTTTGACTCTCATCTGTTCGCCAACGGTATCGGGCAGGTGAAAGACACCGTCCCCGCCGCCAGCCAGATAGCTCGGCAGCACATTATTATCAAGACAATGAAGCAATACCTCAGAGAGTTTCCCCGAAGGACGACGTTCAATCTCATTAGACTGATCGGTGATATTGATATAAACATTATCAATATCGATATTCTTCTGCCGCTGCTGCAATTCTTGCTGCAATGCCTGCCGAGCAATTTGCCGAACTGTCGGGATCGCCTCAACAATAGCGAACAAATCATTCTGCGCGGCAGCGGCCTTTACCCACTCAGCCCTCCAGGTTACTTCTGCACCTTCAGAACCTCGCATCAAACTTTTGTATAACTTATCCATATTCAAGTCCTATCTTTCAAGTTCAGTGAACGCAACCCCGCATCACTGCGATAGCGAAAGATAGTTTTATTTTTAACAAACAAGAAGCGCCAGTTCATTTCAACAAATATAGATTACAAGGTATTAACCGAAACAAAAAAACCACCTGTGAAAAATGACAAATTCACAGACAAATAATCCGCACAAAACTTTATACAAAGTCACTAACTCAGCCATCCATAATAGACAGCGAAGCGTTATTTCCGGACGCGAGCACTTTGCGCAGTCCGTGCACAGTCCTGTGGCGCGATCAAGACTGTTGCACGCCCCGTAACAGTGCATGTCCGGAATCGCTATTTTTCCTTCGGGTTCAAGTGCTTATTCTGAGCGGGCTTTCAGGCAGACGCCGCAAAGCACCAAGCCTTGGCTGCTGAGCAACTCGCGCCAGCGCTGACCGATTTCAGATGAGTCGATGCTTCGATTGATCGCCCCGGTGTTCACTGACGTTGATTTGTAGCTCCTTGATCCAACGTCTTACCTTGGCCGCTGCGTTTGCAGCGGCCTTTTTTATGGGCGAAGGCTTTACCGGCGGGATCGGTATTTGCGGGGCGTGGCAAACGTTACAGCGAATACTTCTGCAAATTCGCCATCATTTCCTTCAGCGCTTCAATGTTGTCCTTCGGATGCGCCGCGCCTTCGAAATCGCAGATCTGCTGCCAGTGCGCCGCGACATCTTCCGGGGAGAAGCCGCTGCGGGGATCGAAGCCAGCACCGAGGCTGCGTTCCCAGCGCACCTTGCCCATCCAGCCGCCACCGACTTCAAACAGGCCGGACGTTTCCTGGCACTGTTCACTGGCCAGGTACACCACCAGCGGGCTGACCAGCTCCGGTTTGAGCTGTTCGAACACTTGCGGCGGGATCAGGCCTTCGGTCATACGCGTGCCGCCGGTAGGCGCGATGGCATTGACCAGAATATTGTTCTTGCGACCTTCGATGGCCAGGGTACGGGTCAGGCCGTAGAGGCCGAGTTTGGCCATACCGTAGTTGGACTGGCCGAAGTTGCCGTAGATGCCCGAGGTCGAGGCGGTGAAGATCACCCGGCCGTAGTTTTGCTCGCGCAAGTGCGGCCAGGCGGCCCGGGTCACTTTGTAGGCGCCCTCGACGTGGACGCGATAGACAAGATCCCAGTCGGCGTCGTCCATCTTGTGAAAGGTCTTGTCGCGCAGAATCCCGGCGTTGTTCACCACCACATCGACACGGCCGAAGGCGTCGAGGGCGTTCTGCACCAGTTTGTCGCCGTCGGTGACCGAGTCGTGGTTGGCCTCGGCGATGCCGCCGGCTTCGCGAATTTCCGCCACCACACGGTCGGCGGCGGAAGCGTTGGCCCCTTCGCCCTGAGTCGAACCGCCGAGGTCGTTGACCAGCACTTTGGCACCGTGCCGGGCGAACAGCAAAGCGTGCGCTCGCCCCAGGCCACCACCGGCGCCGGTGACGATCACGACTTTATCTTCGAAACGTACGGACTCATTCATCGCAGGAACTCCAGCAGGCCAGTAATGAGTCCGAGTGTCAGGCACAGGGCTTTGGGTCACAACGAATACGGCTGAGGCTGAATGGTGCGCGATAAGGGTGAGGGATGATGAGGGCGTCAAAAGATCAAAAGATCGCAGCCTGCGGCAGCTCCTACAGAAGATCGGTGTAGGAGCTGCCGCAGGCTGCGATCTTTTGACCTCTCAGGAGCATGCGACCTTGCGCGGCGGCAACTCCAGGCGCTCACGAAACGCCAGGTAATGCTTGAGCACCTGCACTGGCGCTTCAATTTGTGGGTAATGGCCGATGCCCGGCAACAGCACCGTATCGGCGTCGGCAATCAGCTCGCGGTAACGATCGACCATGTGCGCACCGGAGATCGGGTCAACTTCGCCATCAATCACCCGTAGCGGGATTTCATCACGCTGCATGGCCGCCACCCAGCGGTCACGCTGCACGCGGCGCTCGGGGATGTAGCCGATCAGTTTGTGCAGGATGCGTGGGCCACGATGGGTCTCGATCAGGCTCCAGAAATCATCCAGCTCACTTTCGCTGGGGCCGGTCTGCGGACCGAAGATCTGGCGGAAACTTTTTACCAGTGCATCACGGGTGAACGCCCGTCCGATCATCCAGCCCAGCGGGCTGAGCAGCAGCTTTTGCATCAGCACAGGACGATGGGTTTCGGGGAACAGCCCGCCATTGAGAAAGACGCAACTGGCGACCTCGATCCGGTTTTCGTAATGCCGGGCGAGCAATTCCTGGGCAACGCTGTCGCCGTAATCGTGGGCCAGCACATGCACCGCTTGCTCGACCTGAAGATGCGCCAGCAGCGCCTGTTGCAAGTCGGCCTGTTCCAGCAGGCTGTAGCGGTGGTTCAACGGTTTGGCCGAGTCACCGAAACCGAGCATGTCACAGGCGATCACCCGGTAGCGCTGGGCCAGAGGCTGCCACAGGTAGTGCCAGTCCCAACTGGCCGTCGGGAAACCGTGGATCAGCAGCAGCGGCTCACCCTGCCCCGCCGTCCAGTAACGGATCGACTGGCCGCGGAAGACAAACGTCCGGCTGCGTTTGCGCCAGACACACAGAGGAATCTCGGCAAGAGGCATCAGAGTTTATATCCGGGGTCTTGTTTATCGAGTTTGCGCAGCAACGCCGGCCAGGCCAGCGCGCCGCCCATGCCTTTAGCACTTTTGGTGACGCCGGCGATCATCGCTTTGGCGCCCGCCAGGATCTGCGGTTCGATGGCAATCAGTTCAGCAGCGCCGGTTTGCGCCATGACCTGAATATCGCAGGCGCGCTGGAAGGTGAACATCATCAGAAAGGTGTCGGCGATGGTGCCGCCACAGGTCAACAGACCGTGGTTGTGCAGCATCAGGAAATTGTTCTCGCCCAGGTCGGCTTGCAAGCGCGCCTTCTCTTCATGATTCAGCGCCACGCCTTCATAGGCGTGATAGGCCAGACTCGACAGCACGAACAGCGATTGCTGGCTGATCGGCAACACACCCTGTTTTTGCGCTGAAACGGCTACACCGGACGCGGTGTGGGTGTGCAGCACGCAAACCACATCGTGCCGCACTTCGTGCACGGCGCTGTGGATGGTGTAACCGGCGGGATTGATTTCGTATGGACTGTCCATGAGCTTGTGGCCGGCCTGATCGACTTTGACCAGGCTCGACGCGGTGATCTCATGGAACATCAACCCGAACGGGTTGATCAGGAAATCTTCGGTGCCCGGGACCTTGGCCGAGATGTGGGTGAAGATCAGGTCATCCCAGCCATGTAGCGCAACCAGCCGATAACAGGCGGCGAGATCGACCCGGGTCTGCCATTCCGCGGCACTGACCTGGTCTTTGACATCAAGGGACAATTGGACGGGGGCTACGCTCACTGTATGCACCTCTGCGTTCTTATTGTTCTGCACGTACGAGCAGTCTAGTCAGGCGCAGAGGATCGCGTAGTTGCATTGCCAGCCAGCTTGATGACTGAGCGGGTCAGCCAGGCAAACTCCTTGGATCCATGTCAAAGCAACGACGCCAACAAAGGCGCGGCGAACAGATTGAGCAGCCCGGTCAGCACCATCACCAGCCCCGCCACCGAGCCTTCCTCACCGCCCACTTCATGCGCCCGACTGACGCCTGCGCCGTGCGCGCCAACCCCGAACAACGCGCCGCGCGCCAACGCACTGCGCAACGGCAGCCACTTGAGCAATACGCCGCCGAGCATCGCGCCGAACACGCCGGTAAACATCACGAACACGGCAGTCAGTTCCGGCACGCCACCGAGATCCTGCGCCAGCGGCATGGCGAATGGCGTGGTGATCGAGCGCGGCACCAGCGACATCGTCACCGAGCTATCCAGCGCCAGCGCTCTGGCCAGGCCGAACGACGTAGCGATCGACGCCGCGCTGCCGGCAAGCATGCCCAGCAACAGCGCTGACCAGTGCCGCACCAGCAGACGCCGCTGCTGCCAGATCGGTACGGCGAAGGCCACCGTCACCGGCCCGAGCACCAGCATCAACCAATGGGTGTTGCTCGAATATTCGGCATACGCGGTGTGCAACGGCACCGCGAGCGCAAGCAACAGCGCCGGTACCAGAATCAGCGGCGACAGCAGATAGCGCCCGGTGCGCCGGTAAATCCAGCGACTGAACAGGTACGCCAACAGCGTAAAGGCGAGCCAGAACATCGGCATCCATTCAAGCTTCATGGGACCGCCTCAGGCGCACGGCCAGCTCCACGGTGAAGGCTGTTACCAGCATCACCATCAGGGTGCTGGCGCCGATCACCAGCAGAATCCGCCAGCCGTCATCTCGCAACAGTGCGCCGTAGTCGAGCAGACTCATCAGTGCCGGAATAAAGAACAGCAGCATCTCGGCCATCAGCAATCCGGCCCCCAGTTGCAACGCCGCCGGTTTGACCCAACCAAACGCGAACGCCAGCAGCAACAGGGCCATGCCGATCACGCCGCCGGGAATCGGCCAGGCCAACCACGCGGCGATCTGACAGCCGAGCAGGTAGAGACCGAGCAACACGGCCAGTTCTGCGAATAGACGGGACAGGTATTTGAGGGATGCGGCGTTCATGATGGGCTCCTTACAGGGGCTTATTTTACGAAGCGGCCTGTCATCCCAGAAGCGAATTGTTAGACTCAGCCCTATTCCACAATGGAATCGGATGATGGAATTCAAACAGCTGCGCAGCTTTGTCGAAGTCATGCATCAGGGCGGCTTCACCCAGGCGGCGAAAACCCTGCACATCAGCCAGTCGGCGGTGAGCAAACAAGTTGCGCAACTGGAGCAGAGCCTCGGCACGCCCTTGCTCGAACGACTCGGCTCGCAATTGCGCCTGACCGCCGCGGGCAGCGTGGTGTTGCAACGGGCCGAAGGCATGTTGCGTTTGCGTAACGAGTTGCTCAGCGAACTGGATGATCTGAGCCAACTGGCACGCGGCGAATTGCGCCTCGGTCTGCCGCTGTTGGGTAGTGATGCGCTGTTCGCCGGGTTGTTCGCCGAGTATCGCCGGCGCTATCCGAACATCAGCATTCAATTGCTTGAGGGTGGCAGCCGCAATGTCGAGCAAGCGGTGCTCAGCGGCGAACTGGAGTTAGGCGGGAGCCTGCTGCCGAAAGATCCGCAGTTCGATTTCCAGCCGTTCTGCGATGAGAAACTCGATGCGTTATTGCCGGTGGATCATCCGTTGGCGGGGCGCGGCGAGATTGGCCTTGAGGAATTGGCCGACACGCCGTTCCTGTTGTATCAGCGCAGCTTCGTGCTCAATGACCGTTTACTGCAGGCCTGCCAGCAACTGGGCTTTACCCCGAAAGAAGGCGGGCGCAGCGGGCAGGCGGATTTTCTCGTGGCACTGGTGGCCGCCGGGCAAGGCGTGGTGCTGCTGCCCAGCGTGGTGGCCCGGGCACTGGAGCGTCCGGGCGTGGTGCGCCTGACCTTGCGCGCGCCAGATTATTTGCGCTGGGACATCGCCTTCATCTGGCGCCAGGGCGCCTATCTGTCGAAAGCCGCGCAGGCCTGGCTGGCTCTGCTGCGTGAGCGCGCGATCAGCCCTTGAGCGTGTCGATCAATTGCGCCAGCCATGGCTCGGCGTCGGTTTCCGGGGTCACGCTTTCGCTGGCGTCCAGACGCAGCATCTCCTGCACTTCGCGCACGCCCAGTTCGGCGAACAACTCACGCATCAGTTCGCCGCCGCCACAGAACGTATCGCCGTAACTGGCATCGCCCAAACCGATCACCGCGCCCGGCAAACCGCGCCACGCGGCTGGCAACTGGTCGCGAATCGCCGAATACAACGGCTGCAGGTTATCCGGCAACTCGCCCATGCCAGTGGTAGACGTCACCGCGAGAAACGCTTCAGGTGCGAACGCCTGGATATCCGCCAGGCTGGCGCGCGGGTTGTAGAAGGTTTCAAAACCGGCGTCTTTCAGCAGGTTCTGCGCGTGACGGGCGACTTCTTCGGCCGTGCCGTATACCGAGCCGGAGAGGATGGCGACTTTCATCAATCTGATCCTGAAGCTGAAAAAAAGAGCGGCGATAGTAGCAGTCCGACGCAAAAGCCGCGATCCAGCCCCGATTCGCCGTGATAGCCAGTAGACAGCGGCGTTGGAACTTCTAGAATGCCAGCCATTATCGACACTGAAAGGATTCATTGATGATCAACGCCAGTCTGCTGCAAATGGTGATCAACGCGTCGAACGATGGAATCGTGGTGGCCGAAAAGGAAGGCGAGCAGGACAACATCCTGATTTACGTAAACCCGGCCTTCGAACGCCTGACCGGTTACAGCAGCGAAGAGATTCTTTATCAGGACTGCCGCTTTCTGCAGTCAGGAGACCGCGATCAAGCCGGTCTGTCGCTGATTCGCGACACCTTGCACAACGGCGGGGCGTGCCGGGAAATCCTGCGCAACTACCGCAAGGATGGCACCCCGTTCTGGAACGAACTGTCGCTTTCGACGGTGAAAAACGCTGATGACGGCCAGACTTATTTCGTCGGTGTGCAGAAAGATGTCACGGTTCAGGTCAAGGCGCAGCAACGCGTAATTCAGCTCGAGGCTGAGGTCGCAGCGCTGAAAGCGGAACTGGCAGCGTTGAAAGCGACGAACGGCGTAAACAAAACTGCGAACTAAGTGTCAGTAACTACAATCACCAATGACTTTGTAACTATTTCTTTCGAGCCAGGCCATGCAACGCGACGCACTCCTGACCCAGGATGAGCTGGATTTCATCCAGACCATGCAGCACAACCCGCAGCTCAATGTGCGGGATGCGACGTCGAGCCTGCTGGTCAATGGTGGTTCGCAGATCCGTGACCTGCTCACGCGCCTGGCGGCTCACGAGCAAGTGACCATCCAGGCCAACTTCGAAAATCAGCAAATGACCTTCCCGCTGCATCTGGTGGAAGACGAATTCCACGCGTTGCACCTGCGTCTGGGCGTGCCGAGCATTTACGAAGACGGGCCGATGATTCGCCCATGGCGCCTGACCCTCGAAGAGCCGGTCGCGCTGGAAAACGCAAAAGGGCAGCCAGGCATGATGTGGGTGCACGAGGTGTCGCACAAAGGCGTGCTGCTGGAAATGCGCAACAAGACCAAACCGCCCAAGCATTTCGCCCTGTGGTTCAGCCCTTCAGGTTATGAGCGGATTTCCCTGCGCGGCAATTTCGAGCGCGAAACCGAGCACGGTTTTTACGCCTACGAGCTGAGCCAGACCGATGCCGATGAAACCGAACGCCTGCGCCAGTTCATCCTGCAACAACACCGTCTGACCCACCCCGCCCTGCACACCTGAAATTCAGGTATCCAGCGTACCTGCGAGAAATTGCGTCATGCGCTGACGCATCGTCGCCCCTTCATTGCCCAGACAACCGATCGACGATCCGGCCAGACTGTCCTGTGCCAGATCGGCAGCGTCGCCGGCGAGCATTACCTGACAGTCGAGACTCAAGGCCAGTCGATTCAGACGGCGCGGCAAATCCGCGGTGGGGGCGTGGTTGGAAAAAAGCACCAGCGCCTGCGGCTTGATCCGCTCGCACACCAGCGCCAACTCATCGAATGGCTGGCCGGTGGTCAGCACCCGCACGCCCGCATCATTGCCACTGAGAAACAACGCGGCAACCAGTAGCTCGAGTTCACGACACTGACCGGCGAGCGCACTGACAATCACTTTGCGCGGCTGGGTGCCGCGCAGCGCGACGATCCGCTGCAACACCCGCGCCCGCAGGAACCCGTCGAAAAACAGCCACTCGCTGGTCTGCCCGAAGGCATCCTGGCGCTGCAACATCTGCAGCCACAAAGGCATGAGAATGTTCTGAAACACTACCGGCAGCGAGTAGGACGAGAAGATCTGGTTGTAAACCTGATCCAGCGCGCGGTCGTCGAACGAACTGACGGCCAATTGCACCTGCTGCTGCCATTGCGCGTAATCGGCCTGGACCAGATCATCGGGGATGATATGGGCCAAGGCTTTCAGCGGCTCGGTCCTCGCCAGGATCTTGCCGACCTTGCTCACGGCAACGCCGCGATCAATCCAGTCGACAATGCTGCGCACGCGCTCGATTTCGGTCATCGAATACAACCGGTGCCCGCTTTCGGTGCGCGTCGGCTGGATCAGACCGTAGCGGCGCTCCCATGCACGCAGCGTTACCGGGTTGACGCCGGTCAGCCGCGACACCTCCCGAATAGGGAACAACTCTTCGCGCTCAAGTGCGACAGAGGCCTGCGAGGCAGGGTTAGCGTCCGTGATAACAGCCATGGTGCTGATGTGTCCGCTCGGTAAATTTGGATCCCATTCTACATCCGATGCCCTCTGTCGGTTCAACCCAATAAACAGAGACGAAAGTCTCTGAAACTGTCATCAAAATCGGGAATAATCCTTGCTTGTTGAAAAGCGCAGACCCCTACCCCGGTTTGCGCAATGCGAAACCTCCTACCCGGAGCGCCGCACTCGAAATATGGAGATACACAATGTCTACTTCCCCCGTCACGCTGATGGTTGCGCGTCGCGTCGCCGACGGCCGCTATCAGGACCTGATTGCCTGGCTGCGCGAAGGCGAACAACTGGCCACTGACTTTCCCGGTTATCTAGGTTCCGGCGTGCTCGCTCCGCCACCCGGTGACAACGAATTCCAGATCATTTTCCGCTTCGTCGACGAGCAGACCCTGCACGCCTGGGAGCACTCGGTCTCGCGTACCGCGTGGCTGGCGCGGGGCAGCGATCTGTTCGAGCATCCCAAGGAGCATCGGGTCAGCGGCATCGAAGGCTGGTTCGGCGCTGCCGGTCAACGGCCACCACGCTGGAAACAGGCCGTGGCGATCTGGCTGGCGTTCTTCCCGGTGTCGCTGCTGTTCAACTTTGTCCTCGGACCGCTGCTCGGCGAGATGAGCCTGCTGCCGCGGGTATTGGTCAGTACGGCGTGCCTGACGCCGTTGATGGTGTATTTCTTTATTCCACTGTCGACACGGTTGCTGGCGGGTTGGCTGAACAGCGTCCCGGCACCTCGACTGCCTGTTGAACCAGTGTCTCAAAACCGCTGAGCGCCCATGTGGGAGCGGGCTTGCTCGCGAAAGCGTCGTGTCAGTTGATGTATCCGTGCCTGGCACACCGCCTTCGCGAGCAAGCCCGGCTCCCACAAAAGCACAGCACCCGTCTTGCGATAGGTGGGCACCCCGCGTCACTGTTATAGTTTTTACTCCCACCGCGACGCGAGCCGTTCATGTCCAAATCCTCCGCCCCGATCCTCATCACCGGTGCCGGCCAGCGTGTCGGTCTGCACTGCGCACAGCGTTTGCTTGAAGACGGCCATCGGGTCATCTTCACCTACCGCAGCGAACGTCCGGGCGTACAAGCCCTGCGTGATCTGGGCGCTGTCGCGGTGTTCGCAGACTTCTCCAGCGAAGCCACCATCCTCGCCTTCATCGATGAACTGAAAACCCACACCGACTGCCTGCGCGCCATCGTCCACAACGCCTCCGAATGGCTGGCGGAAACCCCGGGCAGTGAAGCCGAGGCCTTCTCGCGCATGCTCAACGTGCACATGCTCGCGCCGTATCTGATCAACCTGCACTGCGCCGACCTGCTCAAGCGCTCGACACCGGCCGACATCATCCACATCAGCGACGACGTCACGCGCAAGGGCAGCAGCAAACACATCGGTTATTGCGCCAGCAAAGCCGGGCTCGACAGCCTGACCCTGTCCTTCGCCGCGCGCTACGCGCCGGCAATCAAAGTCAACGGCATCGCGCCGGCCCTGCTATTGTTCAATCCCGACGACGACGCGGCGTACCGCGCAAGGGCGCTGGCCAAATCCGCGCTGGGCATCGAACCCGGCAGCGAAGTGATCTACCAGAGCCTGCGCTATCTGCTCGACAACCCCTATGTCACCGGCACAACCCTGACCGTCAACGGCGGACGGCACGTCAAATAAGCTGCTGCGCGAGGATCTGCCATGACCCGTTCCCTGCCCGAGAATTACCGCGAGATCCTCATCGGCCTCGGCGAAGACCCCGACCGCGAAGGTCTGCTCGATACCCCGGTGCGCGCGGCCAAGGCCATGCAATACCTGTGTCACGGCTATGAACAGAGTGTGGATCAGATCGTCAACGGCGCGCTTTTTGCCTCCGACAGCGACGAGATGATCATCGTCGCCGACATCGAGCTCTACTCGTTGTGCGAACATCACCTGCTGCCCTTCATCGGCAAGGCCCATGTGGCTTATATTCCGACAGGCAAGGTGCTGGGGCTGTCGAAGATCGCGCGGCTGGTGGACATGTTCGCCCGGCGCCTGCAGATTCAGGAAAACCTCACCCGGCAGATTGCCGATGCGGTGCAACAGGTCACCGATGCCGCCGGCGTCGCGGTGGTCATCGAGGCCCGGCACATGTGCATGATGATGCGCGGTGTCGAGAAACAGAATTCGACCATGAACACCTCGGTCATGCTTGGCGCCTTTCGCGACTCGAGCAACACCCGCCAGGAGTTCCTGCAATTGATTGGACGGAGCAAGTAAATGTCACAACTTCAACCGGGAATGGCGCGCATCCGGGTCAAGGATCTGCGCTTGCGCACCTTTATCGGGATCAACGAGGACGAGATCCTCAACAAGCAGGATGTGCTGATCAATCTCACGATCCTGTACGCGGCGCAGGAAGCGGTGCGCGACAACGACATCGATCACGCGCTGAATTACCGCACCATCACCAAGGCGATCATCGCCCACGTCGAGGGCAATCGGTTTGCGCTGCTCGAACGCCTGACCCAGGAACTGCTGGATCTGGTGATGACTCATGCTGCAGTGCTGTACGCCGAAGTCGAAGTCGACAAGCCGCATGCGCTGCGTTTTGCCGAGTCGGTGTCAATAACGCTTGCAGCGAGCCGCTAGCTTCAAGCTTCAAGCGGCAAGCTGTAAACTTCGTATCAACGCCACCCATCTTGCAGCTTGAAGCTCGTCGCTTGAAGCTGTCTCGCAGAGACTCCCATGACCGAGCAACAACGCCTCGAACTCGAAGCCGCCGCCTTCCGCCGGCTGGTCGCCCATCTGGACAGCCGTAAGGACGTGCAGAACATCGACCTGATGAACCTCGCCGGATTCTGCCGCAACTGCCTGTCCAAGTGGTACAAGGCTGCCGCCGATGACCGTCAGATCGAGGTCAGCCTCGACGACGCCCGTGAAGTGGTTTACGGCATGCCTTACGCCGAGTGGAAAGCCCAATACCAGCAAGAAGCCAGCGCCGAACAACAGGCGGCGTTCGCCAAAGGAAAACCCAATGAGTGATCTGAACACCCTGCGCGCCAGCCTCAAGAGCGGCGAACACGCTTTCGCCGACACCCTGGCTTTCATCGCCGCCGGTTACGACTACCAGCCTCAGGCGTTCAACAACGGTGGCGTGGAAAACGCCGCCGGGCAGAACGAAGGTTCGTGCAAGACCCTGGGTCTGGCGCTACTGGAAGGCTTGAGCGATGAAGAAGCGCTGCTGGCATTCGGCGAGCATTACCGCTCGGTGGTGGCGACGCCTGAGGGCAGCGACCACGGCAATATCCGCGCGCTGATCAAGCACGGGCTGGCGGGTGTGAAGTTCGAAACGCAGCCCCTGACCCGTCGCTGATTTCCATAGCCAACCCCATTCCCTGTGGGAGCGGGCTTGCTCGCGAAGGCGCCGTGCCAGGCGACTTTTCTTTGTCTGACACACCGC
>NZ_JASCPO010000106.1:0-19457 GCF_029960145.1 Pseudomonas sp. PS01299
GGCTTGCTCGCGAAGGCGGTGTGTCAGTCATCTGATTCGTTAACTGGCACACCGCCTTCGCGAGCAAGCCCGCTCCCACAGGGGGACATTTCCGACAGAGAATTATTCAGTAGCCGTGCGACTCACGGAATTTCTGGTAGTCGTGAAATTCGATCCATTCGACCACATCGTACGGCAGATAAAGCTGCTGCCGGGCGCGGGAGATGGCGATGTACACGGCGCAGATCCGCTGATCGAACGCGTAGGCGTCCTTGAACTGCACATTGGTCAGCAGCTCGGGCGTCAGCAGAACCCGGTCGAACTCCATGCCGCCCGCCTCTTGCGCCAGCATCAGCAGGCAGCTTTTGCCGGGGCTGCCGATCATCCGATTGAGCCGGGTCAGGTCAGCGACCTTGAAGCCCTTCTCCAGTTCGGCCTCGACCCACAGAAACGCCTCGTCGAACTGGTTGGCATCGCGCACCTGCTGCCACTTGGGCAGATCGCTGAAATAGCGATGCGGGCCCTTCTCGCTGTGTTCGGCACTGTAGAAGTCGACCCTGAACAGTTCGATGGCGGTGATCATGAAGTGCTCGAGGTCGCGCTGGGCTTTCATGTCGGCAAAGCTGAACAGGCAATTGGCATCGTGCAGCTGCATGGCCCACTTCATGGTGTCCCAAGGGGACGCCGTCAGCACCACGCAACCTTCCGGCGGGACAAAGCCCTGCGGATAAAACTCGATGCCGACGTCAGCTTCACGCGCGCCTTCGAACGGCACCTTGCTCTTTTCCGAGTGCCGGGAAATCAGCGGATTGACCAGACGCTCGACGTTACGACCCGAGCGTACCGAGTAGGTGATATCGCTCTGGCGCACCTCACGCTTTCTTTTCACCAGATCGCGCTCGGCATGCTGATACTCATCCCCAAGCGTGATCAGCACCTGCCGGCCGCGCTCGATAATCTGCAGCAGCGAGGCGGGAATGTCCTGACTCTCGTCAATCAGCACGTGGGTATAACGCGGCGGCACCACGCAGCCCGCAAGGCTCGCCCGTTTGATCAGCAACAAGGCTTCAAAGCCGCTCTGCCGGCCCCACGCCGGGTTGGCCTCAAGGTAAGTCCACACGCGGCTTGAATATTCCAGCAGCACCTTGGACTCAAGGCTGGACAAGGACAGTTTGAAATACGGCAGATGATGCGCCGACAGGCTGTAATCCCGGGAGTGGCAATAGCGCTCGAGGGTTTCCAGACAGACGTTGAGAGTCCTTTGCGCGTCATGCTCGCGAAAGCCGAGGATGTTCAGCTCCTGCGCCAGACTCTGTTTGCTCGCGACTCGGCCGGCGGCGCTTGCCGGCTGTGGCTTGCGCCCATAAATCAGCCCGCGCGCGAACGCCTCAAAGGTGATGCCGGGCTTGCGTTCACTGGCAACGCCCATGCGCTGGCACAGGGTCGCAAGTTTTTCCGGGGTGCGTGCCAGCAACAGGGTTTTCCCGGGGTCCAGGCACTCGGTCAAGGCACCGACCAGGTGGCTCTTGCCGATCCCGGCATAGCCTTGCACGTGCAGGTCTTCATCGAGGTTGGCGCGGAAGGTTCTGACCAGTTTGTCCTGCGCGGCGCTGAGCCAGCGCTCGCGGTGCGCGGGGCTGATCATCTGCTGGCTGAACGGATTGTTGATCGCGTGGTGGCGCGTCTTGAACTCGTCATCCCACTTGCCATCGGGCAGCAGGTAATCCTGCGCCGACACCTCTTCGGCCAACAGCAATCGCAGGTTCAATCCCCTGATGGCGTTCAGGCCGAAGTACAACTGGCGCGGGTCGAACAGCCGTTGCGCCTCGGACAGCAGCCCTGCCCCGCCATCGACCGCCCAGGCGATCAGGCGCGCCAGCACCTTCTCCGCCGCCGTGGCGGTGAGATCCTTTTCGGCGGCCTGGGCCAGATTCTGGATGACCAGCACGGCGGCCAATTGCGCATCCGTCAACTCGCCGAGGATTTTCGCGCCCTCGGGCTGCAACAGGCTCGCGCAGGTCTCGTCCGTCACAGGCAAGTACACGGCGGTGGATAAATCGTGATGTTCCGGGTGCATACAACCTCGTAGCCAGGGCGCGAACTTGTCAACGACGCGCGCAGCAAGACGGTGGAGTATGCCACTGTTCAACCTTGGTGGCTGAACAGGCATCGGGGGGCAGCCTTCGCGAGCAGGCTCGCTCCCACAGGGGCTGGTGTGAAAGCCCAAATCGCGGGCATAAAAAAACCGCAGTGGGCGAAACCCATGCAGTTCTGTTGAAGCGTTCTTCGTTCGTTAAGGTGGTAACCCCACCAGCCACACCCCGGCACACAATGTTCCCGCTGTGGCTGCTGCCTTCCGGCTCTGACCAGGTTCACGGGTAATCGTTGCGGGGGGACCGATGGGGTCACCATAACGACACTCACCTGTCGGCGAGCCGCGCCATTGTACCTATCTGAAGCGAAGTTACAACCGTTGGTTTCAGATTAAAAATATGAAGGGCTTCAAGCACTTGCTATTGCGCCTGTAACACCTCGTCCGCCTTGCCGCCCGCCTGCTGGATCACCAGATGGATGAAGTGCAACTTGGCAATCGCCGCCGCCGGCAGCACGAACGGGTAGAAATCCGGCTGCCCCATGCTGCGTGACAGCTCGTTGAGCATGCCCGCCAGTTCGATCCACGCATTGACGAACGACAGGAACGCCGCGCCGCCGGGGTGCTCCGGGTCGTACAGCGTGCTGGACGGGAACGGCTGGTAGTCGAAGTCCATTTCCCGCGCGCTCATGCCGAAACCCAGCGCGGTATCCACCGCATCCATCATGTGCAGGTAATGCGCCCAGGTTTCGGCCCAATCTTCCCATGGGTGCATGGTCGCGTAGGCGCTGACGTAGTGTTGCGGCCAGTCCAGCGGTGCACCTTGCTGGTAGTGACGGTCGAGCGCTTCGGCGTAACTGGCGCGCTCGTCGCCGAACAGGTTTCGGAAAGGTTCAAGCCACGGCCCATTGGCGATCAGACGATCCCAATAATAATGCCCGACCTCATGCCGAAAATGCCCGAGCAGCGTGCGATAGGGCTCATGCATCGCCGCCCTGATCTGCTCGCGATGGGCGTCGTCGGCTTCTTTGATGTCGAGGGTGATCAGGCCGTTGGCGTGGCCGGTCATCGGCGCGTTGCCTTCGAGGTCGACGCCGATGAAGTCGAAGGCCAGACCGGTGGCCTCATCCACGGTTTTCGGGATGACCGGCAGGCCGAGGGTGATCAGTTGCGCCACCAGCCGGCGCTTGGCGATTTCGACTTTGCGCCAGCGTTCGGGGTTTTCCGGCACTGAGAGGTCGGGGATGGTGCGGTTGAGGCTGCAGGCGATGCACAGGCTGTCGTGGCCGTTATCCGGCAGCAGCCAGTTGCACGCGGCGGGCGTGTCGAGGTTGGCGCAGCGACGAAACAGTCCGGCGTCGGGATCGGCATCGAGTGTCCAACTGCCGTCCTGTGGCCCGGGCTGCAACGAGGTCAGGCGACTTTCTTCAGGCTGATAGCCCAACAAGGCGCTGCAAGCCAGACACTGACTGTTGCGAAAGAACAGCGACTGGCCGCAGCGGCACGGCCAGATTTTGCTGTTGCGTGAAGATTCGCCCATGAACGGCGCGACGATGCGAGAACTGAGCTGCTCGAAAAAGCGGTACATGGCGATCTCTCCCTGGGGCTTGCCAAGACTAGATCATTGCCGAGCCGACATCGTTCCGAATACTCCACGGCTATTGGCCGATACCACCCTTGTGGTGAGGGGATTTAGCGAAACGTCGCACCGCCCCGATGGGTTGCGAAGCAGCCCCAAATCCTAAAACTCGGTTGAATCAGACAAACCGTGTGCTCAGGCTTTACGACTGCTGCGCAGCCGGTCGGGGATAAATCCCCTCACTACAGGTTTGAGCCCTATCAGGCAGAAATGCCATGGGTTTTGAGGAACGCGATAAACGCCTCTTCATCCATCACCTTCACCCCCAGTTCATTGGCCTTGGTCAGCTTCGAGCCAGCACCCGGCCCTGCGACCACACAATGAGTTTTCGCCGATACCGAGCCGGCGACCTTGGCGCCGAGGCTTTCCAGGTGCTCTTTAGCGACATCACGGCTCATCAACTCGACCTTGCCGGTCAGCACCCAGGTCTCGCCGGACAGCGGCAGGCCTTCGACGACTTTCTTCTCGCTCAGCCAGTGCATGCCGAAATCCCGCAGCTGTTTCTCGGCGGCCTCGGCGATCAGCCGATGCTCGGGCACAGCAAAAAACTCGCGCACCGAATTGGCCTGCTTCTCCGGTAGCGCCTGACGCATGTCCAGCCAGTCGGCATTCATCACTGCGTCCAGCGAACCGAATTTGTCCGCCAGTTTCTGCGCACCGCCCGGGCCGACAAAGGGAATGTGCAGCTTGTCGAGCAGACCGCCGAGGGTGGTGCTGGCGGCAAATTCGGCGCCGAGTTCACCCTGATCCTGAATCTGCAGGCCATGCCCCAACAACTCGGTGATCACCTGCTGGTTGTGTGCATCTTCAAAGAAGCTATGAATCTCATGCGCCACTTCCAGGCCGATATCCGGCAGGTAGGTCAGCACTTGCGGCAACGCCTGCTGCACGCGCTCCAGCGAACCCAGCGAGCGCGCCAACACCTTGGCCGTCTCCTCGCCGACATCGGGAATGCCCAGCGCATAAATGAACCGCGCCAGTCCCGGTTGCTTGCTGTCTTCAATCGCCGCCAACAGCTTGTTGCTGGAGACCTCGGCGAAGCCTTCCAGATCGACAATGTCGTCGAACTTCAACGCGTACAGATCGGCCGGCGAGCTGACCAGACCTTCATCGACCAGTTGCTCGACGCTCTTGTCGCCAAGGCCTTCGATGTCCATCGCCCGGCGCGAGACGAAGTGAATGATCGCCTGCTTCAGTTGCGCGCCACAGGCCAGACGGCCAACGCAGCGGTACACCGCACCTTCACTGATGGTTTCCTTGCCTTTGCTGCGCTTGACCAGTTGCGTGCGCTCGACATGGGAGCCGCAGACCGGGCAATTCTCTGGAATCGCTACAGGACGAGCATTCTCCGGGCGACGTTCGGTGACCACTTGCACCACCTGCGGGATCACGTCACCGGCGCGACGGATGATCACCGTGTCGCCGATCATCAGGCCCAGGCGCGCCACTTCATCCATGTTGTGCAGGGTCGCGTTGGCGACGGTGACGCCGGCGACCTTGACCGGTTTCAACCGCGCCACCGGAGTGACCGCGCCGGTGCGACCGACCTGGAATTCCACGTCGAGCAGTTCGGTGAGTTCTTCCATCGCCGGGAATTTGTGCGCAATCGCCCAGCGCGGTTCGCGGGCCCGGAAGCCCAGCTCGCGCTGATCGGCGATGCTGTTGACCTTGAACACCACACCGTCGATTTCGTAGGCCAGCGCGTTACGCCGCTCACCGATGTCGCGGTAGTAATCCAGGCACTCGCCGATGCCTTTGGCCAGCTTCAGCTCGTGGCTGATCGGCATGCCCCACTTCTGCAATTGCTTGAGGTTGCCGATGTGAGTATCGGAGATATCGTGGGAGACCTGACCGATGCCGTAGCAGCAGAATTCAAGCGGGCGATTGGCGGTGATCTTCGAATCCAGCTGACGCAGGCTGCCGGCAGCGGCGTTGCGCGGGTTGGCGAAGGTCTTGCCGCCGACTTCCAGTTGCGAGGCGTTGAGGCGCTCGAAACCGGCCTTGGACATGAACACTTCCCCGCGCACTTCGAGGGTCGCCGGCCAGCCTGAGCCGTGCAGCTTCAACGGGATGTTGCGCACGGTGCGCACGTTGACGCTGATGTCTTCACCGGTGGTGCCGTCGCCACGGGTGGCGCCGCGCACCAGCACGCCGTCCTGATACAGCAGGCTGACCGCCAGGCCATCGAGTTTCGGCTCGCAGCTGTATTCCACCGCCGCGCCGCCACCGAACAGATCACCGGCCGGCAGATCCAGACCTTCGGTCACCCGGCGGTCGAACTCGCGCATGTCGGTTTCTTCGAAGGCGTTGCCGAGGCTGAGCATCGGCACTTCGTGACGCACCTGGGTGAACGCGGTCAGCGCCACACTGCCGACACGCTGGGTCGGCGAGTCGCTGGTGATCAATTCCGGATTGGCCGCTTCCAGCGCCTTGAGCTCGTGGAACAACCGGTCGTACTCGGCGTCCGGAATGCTCGGCTCGTCGAGGACGTGGTAACGGTAGTTGTGCTGATCGAGTTCAGCGCGCAGCTCTAGAATGCGGTTTTTGGCGGCGGTCATGGGTGTTCTCTCATAAAGCAAAAGAGCAGCCGAGGCTGCTCAATCTTCTAAATCACAATGGCTCAAGGCTATGGACATTGTGGCGAGGGAGCTTGCTCCCGCTGGGCTGCGAAGCAGCCCCAATACCATCCACCATGTTGCATCAGGCACAACCCGGTTGCAGGATTTACGGCGGCTTCGCCACCGAGCGGGAGCAAGCTCCCTCGCCACAACTGCGCTCTGGCCTTAGCGCTTCTGGGTCAGGGCGCGGCGTTCGAATTCGACGATGCGCTGACGGTAGTGCTCGATAGTCTGTGCGGTCAGCACACTGCGCTGGTCGTCTTTCAGCTCGCCGTTCAGCTCTTGGGACAGCTTGCGTGCTGCCGCCACCATCACGTCGAAGGCCTGCTTCGGATGACGCGGGCCAGGCAGGCCGAGGAAGAAGCTCACCGCCGGGGTGCTGAAATGGTCGATGTCGTCCAGATCGAAGATGCCCGGCTTGACCGCATTGGCCATGGAGAACAGCACTTCACCGTTGCCGGCCATGCTTTCGTGACGGTGGAAAATATCCATCTCGCCAAAACGCAGACCGCTTTCCAGAATATTCTGCAGCAGGGCCGGGCCTTTGAAGCCGGCGGCGTCGCGGCAGATCACGCTGATCACCAGGACTTCTTCGGCTTGCGGCTGATCCTTGTCGGCCACGGCTGGCGCAGGCTTGCTGTCGTCGACGAAGTCATCATCACGGCTGCTGAAGCTCGGGCCGCCGTCCAGGTCCAGGTCGAGGTTCAGGTCGCCCTGGGCCGGACCGTTGCTGCCGCGCTTGCCACGTTTCGAACCGGATTCGCGAGGCTCGCGTGCTTCGCGGGCCGGCATGCTCACCGACGGCAGATCGTGTTCGTCCAGTTGCGGCTCTTTGTGCGTATCCAGTACGCGGGCCGGGCCCAACAGCTCAGCACTGGTGTCCTCGTCCGGCAGGTTGGACAGACTTCGGTCAAGACGGAATTTCAGTTTTCCCTTGCCGCCGCGCATACGGCGCCAGCCATCGAAAAGAATACCGGCTATCACAATGATGCCGATGACGATCAGCCACTCGCGCAGACCGATTTCCATGTAATCCCGTGCCTCTATAAAAAATGCTGAAAAATAAGGGGTTTACATTGTGCAAACCGCTTTAAAACGTGGCGCCAACTCTATGTTCTGACAGGCGTTTTGCCCACGTATACGAAAAATTGACATTAAACTAGCACGACCAAAGACAACTTTACACCGTCTGTCACATTGGCTTGCGCGAATATGTCGATTGGCCAGCAAGTCGAAGTCGGTAAAAAAGTCCTACAGACTACTCATACCCTTCCGACACCACGCTGACTCAGGCGTCCACCATCGCCATCGCCTCCTCGACATCCACTGCAACCAGTCGCGAACAACCCGGCTCGTGCATCGTCACGCCCATCAGTTGATCGGCCATTTCCATGGCGATCTTGTTGTGGGTGATATAGATGAACTGCACGGTCTGCGACATCTCTTTAACCAATCGTGCGTAGCGTCCAACGTTAGCGTCATCCAGTGGCGCGTCAACTTCATCGAGCATGCAGAACGGCGCCGGATTCAATTTGAAGATCGCAAAAACCAGTGCCAGCGCGGTCAGGGCTTTTTCCCCGCCGGAGAGCAAATGGATGGTGCTGTTCTTCTTTCCTGGCGGCCGCGCCATGATCGTCACCCCTGTATCGAGTAGATCTTCGCCCGTCAGTTCCAAATACGCGCTGCCACCACCGAAAACTTTCGGGAAAAGCGCCTGTAATCCGCCATTGATCTGATCAAAGGTATCCTTGAAGCGGTTACGGGTTTCCTTGTCGATCTTGCGAATGACGTTTTCCAGGGTCTGCAATGCTTCGACCAGATCGGCGTCCTGCGCATCCAGATAACGTTTACGCTCGGATTGTTGCGTGTATTCGTCGATGGCCGCGAGGTTGATCGCACCCAGGCGCTGAATCCGCGCATTGATCCGTTCGAGTTCTTCTTCGGCGGCGCGTTCACTGGCCTCGGGGGTCAACGTCGCGAGCACGCCATTGAGATCGTAGCCGTCTTCGAGCAATTGATCCTGCAACGCCTTGCGCCGCACGGTCAGCGCTTGCCATTCCATGCGCTGCTGTTCGAGCTGGCCACGGATCAGTTGCGATTGCTGCTCGGCCTGGGTCCGGCGCTTTTCCGCCTCGCGCAATTCGCGGTCGGCGTCTTCCAGCGCAATCTGCGCAGTCTTCAGTTCTTCGTCGACGGTCATGCGTTTGTCGAGCAGCTCTTCGAGTTTCAGGCGCAGCTCTTCCAGCGGTGCCTCGCCCTCCTCCAGATTCAGACTCAACTGTTCGCGTTTTTCGGTCAGGCGCTCGGCCTGCATCTCCAGACGTTCCAACGCCTGACGCGTGGAATCGTGCTGCGCGCGCAACGAGCCGAGACGCACCGCCAGTTGATGGGCGTGATCCTTGTGCTGGCGGGCTTCCTGGCGCACGCGATCAAGGCGTTCTCGCAGGCTGTCACGCTGAGCCAGCAGCAACTCGCGCTGCTCGGTATCCAGCGCCATGGCGTCGAGCGCTTCCTGCAATTGCATGCGCGCTTCGCCGATCTGCTCGTGTTCCAGTTCGCGTTGCTCGCCGAGTTCGATCAGCTCCTCATCGAGTCGGGTGCGGCGCAGCGTCAGCTGTTCAGCCTTGGCTTTACCGGCGGACAACTGGGCTTTCAATTCACCTTGGGAGCGGGCTTCGTCCTGCAGCAAACGGCGCAAGTGTTCGCGGCCGTTTTCCTGCTGCCGCTGTTGCGCCCGCAGGGTTTGCAGACGGGTTTCCATGGCTTCGACCGTGGCTTCGCGCTCTTCGCGTTCGACCTGCAGCGTCTCGATTTCCTGGCCACGGGCAAGCATGCCGCTCTCGGCTTCACTGGCGCGACGCACCCGCAGGAAGTGTCGACCAACCCAGTAACCGTCGCGACTGATCAGGCTCTGCCCGGCACTCAACTGGCCGCGCAGGGCCAACGCCTGTTCAAGGCTGTCGACCGGTTTGACCTGGCCGAGCCACGGCGACAGATCGATCTGCGCCTCGACTTTATCCAGCAGGCTGCCCGCCACTCGCACACCATCGCTGGCGGGGCTGAGCAGGCGCAGATCGCCTTGGGTGAAACCGGACAGATCGAAGCCGTTGAAGTCGTCCACCAGCACCGCTTGCAGATCGGCGCCGAGCACGGTTTCCACCGCCAGCTCCCAACCGGCCTCGACCTTCAAGCCTTCGGCGAGACGCGGCCGTTCGGCGAGGTTGTGTTCCTTCAGCCATTCGGCGGTGCCGGTGCCCGGGTCGAGCGCGGCTTGCTGCAAGGCTTCCAGCGACGCCAGTCGCCCGTTGAGGCGCTGCAAATCGCCCTGCGCCTGCTGCTGCGCGGTCAGTGCCTGCTGCAATTCCTGACGCAGTTGTTCCAGTTTTTCGACCTGCGCTTCTTCGCTGGTCTGCAAATCTTCGAGGGTCGCCTCGGATTCGGCGAGCTGCTCGTTGAGCGCCATGATCGCCGCGTCTTCCGGGTCGGCGGAAAGCAGATCGCGCTCTTCGGCGAGACGCTTTTGCCGATCGGCAAGACGCTCCATGCTGGTTTCCAGCTGCTGGATCCGTGACTGCTGCACCTCAGCCTGACGCCGTGGTTCGGCGGCGGTCAGGTTGAAGGTGTCCCACTGCTCTTGCCAGCCGTGCATGGTCAGCTCGGCTTCTTCCAGCGCAGCGGCGGCTTCTTCGGCAGCGGCGCTGGTGACTTCCTGCTCGGGGGTGAGCATGTCCAGCTCTTCGCCGAGGGTCAGCAGCAGCGTGCGGTCGTGGCCCAGGTGCGATTCGGTTTCCAGACGCGCGCGCTCGGCTTCTTTCAGATCGTCCTGCAACTGGCGCAAGCGCTGCTGGCCGTGCTGGATGCTCTGCTCGACCCGGGCGATGTCGCCGCCGACCGAATAGAAGCGGCCCTGCACCAGATTGAAGCGCTCGGACAGTTCATGGTGCCCGTCGCGCAGCCGCTCGATAGCCGCATCGGCATTGCGCTGCTCGGCGACCAGCGCTTCGAAACTGACTTCCTGGGTGCCGATGATCGACTCGCGCTGGCCGACCTGATCGTTCAGATCCTGCCAGCGCAGGGCCGACAGTTGCGCCTTGAGCTGGCGCTCTTCGCTCTTGTATTCCTGATACTTCTTGGCGGACTCGGCCTGCCGGTGCAAGCGTTCGAGCTGGCGCTCGAGTTCTTCACGCAGGTCGGTCAGACGCGCAAGGTTTTCGTGGGTGCGGCGGATGCGGTTTTCGGTTTCGCGCCGACGCTCCTTGTACTTGGAGATGCCCGCCGCCTCTTCGATGAAGTTGCGCAGGTCTTCCGGTTTGGCTTCGATCAGCTTGGAGATCATCCCCTGCTCGATGATCGAGTAGCTGCGCGGGCCGAGGCCGGTGCCGAG
The DNA here is from genome assembly GCF_029960145.1 of Pseudomonas sp. PS01299. Classification (NCBI taxonomy): domain Bacteria; kingdom Pseudomonadati; phylum Pseudomonadota; class Gammaproteobacteria; order Pseudomonadales; family Pseudomonadaceae; genus Pseudomonas; species Pseudomonas sp. PS01299. The sequence goes on from NZ_JASCPO010000106.1 coordinate 10,713, forward strand.
GAAGATGTCGGTAATGTCGCGACGACGGCACTTGGCGCCGTTGAGGAAATAGCTGTTCTGGCTGTCGCGGGTGACTTTGCGGCGAATGGAGATCTCGGCGTAAGCCGCGTACTCGCCGACCAGGGTGCCGTCGGAGTTGTCGAACACCAGTTCGATGCTCGCCTGGCTCACCGGTTTGCGGCTGGTCGAGCCGTTGAAGATGACGTCGGTCATCGACTCGCCACGCAGGTTCTTCGCCGAACTCTCGCCCATCACCCAGCGTACGGCGTCGATAATGTTCGACTTGCCGCAACCGTTCGGCCCGACGACCGCCGCCATGTTACTGGGGAAGTTCACCGTGGTCGGGTCGACGAAGGACTTGAACCCCGCCAGTTTGATGCACTTCAGCCGCACGCTCAGGCAACCGTCAGGGCGGAGACCACCAGATCGCAGCTGCGCTGGGCGTAAGCCGTCAGCACGATGCGGATCTGCGGCAAATCACGGGCGAGCACAGCGGCCAGCAGGCGTTCGAACAGTTCGAGAAACTCGCTCATTTCGGCCTTGCGCTGTTCGAGGGCGAGGAAATAGGCACGGCTCATGGCCGGCTGCAGGTTCTCGACGGTCTCTTGCAGGTACGGGTTGTTGGCAAACGGGTACGCAGCGCGCATCACGGCGAAGCTGTCGTCGACGAAGGTGCGGATGTCCTGACGCTCGTAGCTGGCGGTCAGGCGCTGCTGGATCTGCACGAACGGCGCCATGTCGGCCTGGATCTGCCAGCCATTGGCGACCGCATTGCCGAGCAGGATGTACAGCTCGCTCATCAGCGTGCACAGGCTCTGCACCTTGTGCGCGGTGAGTTCGGTGACATGGGCGCCACGTCGCGGCAGGATCGCGATCAGGTGACGGCGTTCGAGGATCAGCAGGGCTTCGCGGACCGATCCGCGGCTGACATTGAGGGCCAGCGTGACCTTCTGTTCCTGAATGCGCTCTCCCGGCTTCATTTCGCCGCGAATGATGCGTTCGGCGAGGTGGTGAGCAATTTGCTCGGCGAGGCTGTCCGGCGCCTTGAACGTCATGGTTGTCCTTCAAACTCTTCGATCTGCACAAGCGGCGCAGTGTAGCGCAAATGCAGGTGCATGGCGGAGTGCCCGCACGGCGCTTTTTGGCACGATTCAAGCAAAAAGGCAGTGGATCCGCTCAGGGTCAATACTCAATAGAGCACGCGTTAATCGACAAAACCGTTTTTCCTGACCTTTAAGTCAGAAAACCATTGACCGAAAAGTCAGACCTGCTAAATTCGGCTCAAGTCGGTTAACAACAATAATGAGTCTGCGAGGCCTTCCGTGATCCAGTTTTTACTTAACCAGGAACTCCGTAGCGAGCACGCCCTGGACCCGAATCTGACCGTGCTCAATTACCTGCGCGAACACGTGGGCAAATCCGGCACCAAAGAAGGCTGCGCCAGCGGCGACTGTGGCGCCTGCACCGTGGTGGTCGGCGAGTTGCAAACGGATGACGCCGGCCGCGAACACATTCGCTATCGCAGCCTCAACTCGTGCCTGACCTTTGTGTCGTCGCTGCACGGCAAACAACTGATCAGCGTCGAAGACCTCAAGCACCAGGGCGAACTGCACAGCGTGCAGAAAGCCATGGTCGAGTGCCACGGCTCACAGTGCGGCTTCTGCACCCCCGGTTTCGTCATGTCGCTGTTCGCCCTGCAAAAGAACAGCGATGCACCGGATCCGGCCAAGGCGCACGAAGCGCTGGCCGGCAACCTCTGCCGCTGCACCGGCTACCGGCCGATCCTCGCCGCCGCCGAGCAATCCTGCTGTGGCAAGCAACCGGATCAGTTCGATGCCCGCGAAGCCGAGACCATCGCCCGCCTCAAAGCCATCGCCCCGACCGATATCGGTGAACTCAATAGTGGCGACAAGCGCTGCCTGGTGCCGCTGACCGTCGCCGATCTGGCCGATCTCTACGACGCTTACCCACAAGCGCGGCTGCTGGCCGGCGGCACCGATCTGGCGCTGGAAGTCACCCAGTTCCATCGCACCCTGCCGGTGATGATCTACGTCGGCAACGTCGCCGAAATGAAGCGCATCGAAACCTTCGACGACCGCATCGAAATCGGCGCCGCCACCGCCCTCTCCGACTGCTACGAAGCGCTGACCGCCGAATACCCGGACTTCGGCGAACTGCTGCACCGCTTCGCCTCGCTGCAGATCCGCAACCAAGGCACCCTCGGCGGCAACATCGGCAACGCCTCGCCGATCGGTGACTCGCCACCGCTGCTGATCGCCCTCGGCGCGCAAGTGGTGCTGTGCAAAGGCGAAACCCGGCGCACGCTGAACCTGGAAGATTACTTCATCGACTACAAGGTCACCGCCCGTCAGGAAAGCGAGTTCATCGAGAAAATCATCGTCCCGCGCGCCACCGCCGAACAGCGTTTCCGCGCCTACAAGGTTTCCAAGCGTCTGGACGATGACATCTCCGCCGTCTGCGCCGCATTCAATCTGCGCGTGGAAAACGGCGTGATCAGCGATGCGCGCATGGCGTTCGGCGGCATGGCCGCGATTCCGAAACGCGCCGCCCATTGCGAAGCCGTGCTGCTCGGCCAGCCGTTCAACAGCGCCGTGGTCGAACGCGCCTGCGCCGCACTGGCCGAAGACTTCACGCCGCTCTCGGACTTCCGCGCCAGCAAGGAATATCGCCTGCTCAGCGCACAGAACCTGCTGCGCAAATACTTCATCGAACTGCAAACACCGCACATCGAGACTCGGGTGACCGCTTATGTCTAACCATCACGCCGTAGAGAAGACTCAAGCCGAACTGGCGGAACTGTTCGCCAAGGACCTGACCACCGGCGTCGGCCGCAGCGTCAAGCACGACAGCGCCGCCAAGCATGTGTCCGGTGAAGCCCAGTACATCGATGATCGTCTGGAATTTCCCAATCAACTGCACGTGTACGCACGGCTGTCGGACCGCGCCCACGCGAAGATCATCAGCATCGACACCAAGCCCTGCTACGCCTTCGAAGGCGTGCGCATTGCGATCACCCACGAAGACGTGCCGGGCCTGAAAGACATCGGCCCGCTGCTGCCGGGCGATCCGCTGCTGGCCATCGATGACGTGCAATTCGTCGGTCAGCCAGTGCTGGCCGTGGCGGCGAAAGACCTGGAAACCGCGCGCAAAGCAGCCATGGCGGCGATCATCGAATACGAAGATCTCGAGCCGGTGCTGGACGTGGTCGAAGCCTTGCGCAAACGCCACTTCGTGCTCGACAGCCACACCCATCAGCGTGGCGATTCGGCTTCGGCATTGGCCACCGCCGAACATCGCATTCAAGGCACGCTGCACATCGGCGGTCAGGAACACTTTTATCTGGAAACCCAGATCTCCTCGGTGATGCCCACCGAAGACGGCGGCATGATCGTCTACTGCTCGACGCAGAACCCCACCGAAGTGCAGAAACTGGTGGCCGAAGTGCTCGACGTGTCGATGAACAAGATCGTCGTCGACATGCGCCGCATGGGCGGTGGTTTCGGCGGCAAGGAAACCCAGGCCGCCAGCCCGGCGTGCCTGTGCGCGGTGATCGCGCACCTCACCGGGCAGCCGACCAAGATGCGCCTGCCACGGGTCGAAGACATGCTGATGACCGGCAAGCGCCACCCGTTCTATGTCGAGTACGACGTTGGCTTCGACAGCAGCGGGCGCCTGCACGGCATCGCCATGGACCTGGCCGGCAACTGCGGCTGTTCGCCGGACCTGTCGGCGTCGATCGTTGACCGGGCGATGTTCCACTCGGACAACTCGTACTACCTCGGGGACGCGACCATCAATGGTCACCGCTGCAAGACCAACACCGCGTCGAACACTGCCTACCGTGGTTTCGGCGGCCCGCAAGGGATGGTCGCCATCGAAGAAGTGATGGACGCGATTGCCCGTCACCTCAACCTCGATCCGCTGGCGGTGCGCAAGGCCAACTACTACGGCAAGACCGAGCGCAACGTCACCCACTACTACCAGACCGTCGAGCACAACATGCTCGAGGAAATGACCGCCGAACTGGAAGAAAGCAGCCAGTACGCCGAGCGCCGCGAAGCGATCCGTCGCTACAACGCCAACAGCCCAATCCTGAAAAAAGGCCTGGCGCTGACCCCGGTGAAATTCGGCATTTCCTTCACCGCCAGTTTCCTCAATCAGGCCGGCGCGCTGATCCACGTCTACACCGACGGCAGCATCCACCTGAACCACGGCGGCACGGAAATGGGCCAGGGCCTCAACACCAAAGTCGCGCAGGTGGTGGCCGAAGTGTTCCAGGTGGAAATGGATCGGGTGCAGATCACCGCGACCAACACCGACAAAGTGCCGAACACCTCGCCGACTGCGGCCTCCAGCGGCGCTGACCTCAACGGCAAGGCCGCGCAGAACGCCGCCGAGATCATCAAGCAGCGTCTGGTGGAATTCGCCGCGCGGCACTACAAGGTCAGCGAAGAAGACGTGGAATTCCACAACGGCCATGTGCGCGTGCGTGACCACATCATGACCTTCGAAGCGCTGATCCAACTGGCGTATTTCAATCAGGTCTCGCTGTCGAGCACCGGCTTCTACAAGACCCCGAAAATCTACTACGACCGCAGCCAGGCCCGTGGTCGGCCGTTCTACTACTTCGCCTTTGGCGCGGCGTGCTGCGAAGTGATCGTCGACACCCTGACCGGCGAGTACAAGATGCTCCGTACCGACATCCTCCACGACGTCGGCGCCTCGCTGAACCCGGCGATCGACATCGGTCAGGTCGAGGGCGGTTTCGTCCAGGGCATGGGCTGGCTGACCATGGAGGAGCTGGTCTGGAACAACAAGGGCAAGCTGATGACCAACGGCCCGGCCAGCTACAAGATCCCGGCCGTGGCAGACATGCCGCTGGACCTGCGGGTGAAACTGGTGGAAAACCGCAAGAACCCGGAAGACACGGTGTTCCATTCCAAGGCTGTGGGTGAGCCGCCGTTCATGCTCGGGATTGCCGCGTGGTGCGCGATCAAGGACGCGGTGGCGAGCCTCGGTGACTATAAGCATCAGCCGCAGATCGATGCGCCTGCGACCCCGGAGCGGGTGTTGTGGGGCTGTGAGCAGATGCGCCAGCTCAAGACGGTGAAAGCGGTCGAAGCTGAAACCGAGTTGGCTCCGCTCTAGGACCGAGGTGCGGCTATCGCGAGCAGGCTCACTCCTACAGGGGAATGCAATTCAACTGTAGGAGTGAGCCCTGCTCGCGATGGCGGACTGACAGACAACGAAGATGTCGAGGTGAACATGTACAACTGGATCGAAGCCCTCGCCGACCTGCAGAACCAGGGCGAACCCTGTGTTCTGGTGACGATCATTGAAGAACTCGGCTCGACCCCGCGCAACGCCGGCTCGAAGATGGTCGTCAGCGCGAAACAGACCTTCGACACCATCGGTGGCGGGCATCTGGAATACAAAGCCATGCAGATCGCCCGCGAGATGCTCGCCAGCGGCAAGCAGGACACCCATCTGGAGCGCTTCAGCCTCGGCGCCAGCCTCGGCCAGTGCTGCGGTGGCGCCACCGTGTTGCTGTTCGAACCGATGGGCCAGGTGCAGGCGCAGATCGCTGTGTTCGGCGCCGGGCATGTCGGCCGCGCGCTGGTACCGTTGCTCGCCAGCCTGCCGTGCCGGGTGCGCTGGATCGATTCGCGGGAAGAGGAATTCCCCGAACAGATCCCCCACGGCGTGCGTAAAATCGTCGCCGAAGAGCCTGTGGATGAAATCGACGACCTGCCCGCCGGCAGCTACTGCATCGTCATGACCCACAACCATCAGCTCGACCTGGAACTCACTGCCGCGATCCTCAAGCGCAACGACTTCGCTTACTTCGGCCTGATCGGTTCGAAGACCAAACGGGCCAAGTTCGAACATCGCCTGCGTGATCGCGGTTTCGACAGCGGCGTCGTGCAACGCATGCGCTGCCCGATGGGCATTGGCGAAGTCAAAGGCAAACTGCCTGTGGAAATCGCCATCTCCATCGCCGGCGAAATCATCGCCACCTATAACGCCAATTTCGGCCAGCACAGCGCCAGCGCCGAACCGATTGCCAGACTGCTGCCGGTTTCGCGGCGCAGTCAGGCCGCCAAACTCAAAGCCTCAAACTGATTAGAGAACCCTCATGCCTCTGACTCGCAAAGCCTACCGCGCCGCCATCCTGCACAGCATCGCCGACCCCGCCGAAGTCGGGATCGAAGCCTCCTACGACTATTTCGAGGACGGCCTGCTGGTGGTCGATGGCGGCAAGATCAGCGCCCTCGGCCACGCCAGCGAACTGCTGCCGACCCTGCCGGCGGACATCGAGATCACCCACTATCAGGACGCGCTGATCACCCCGGGCTTCATCGACACCCACATCCACCTGCCGCAAACCGGCATGGTCGGCGCCTACGGCGAGCAACTGCTGGACTGGCTCAACACCTACACCTTCCCGTGCGAAAGCCAGTTCGGTGACAAGGCCCACGCCGACGACGTGGCCGATATCTTCATCAAGGAACTGCTGCGCAACGGCACCACCACCGCACTGGTGTTCGGCAGCGTGCACCCGCAATCGGTGAACTCGTTCTTCGAGGCGGCCGAGAAGCTCGACCTGCGGATGATCGCCGGTAAGGTGATGATGGACCGCAACGCGCCGGACTATCTGACCGACACCGCCGAATCGAGCTACGTCGAGAGCAAGGCGCTGATCGAACGCTGGCATGGCAAGGGCCGCCTGCACTACGCGGTCACCCCGCGTTTCGCTCCTACCAGCACCCCGGAGCAACTGACCCTCGCCGGCCAACTGTTGACCGAATACCCGGATCTGTACATGCAGACCCACATCAGCGAAAACCTCAAGGAAATCGAGTGGGTCAAGGAACTGTTCCCGGAGCGCAAGGGTTACCTCGACGTTTACGATCACTACAAGCTGCTCGGCGAACGCTCGGTGTTCGCCCACGGCGTGCACCTGTGCGACGACGAATGTGCGCGACTGGCGGAAACCGGCTCGGCGATCTCGTTCTGCCCGACCTCGAACTTCTTCCTCGGCAGTGGTTTGTTCAATCTGCCGATGGCCGAGAAGCACAAGCTCAACGTCGGTCTCGGCACTGACGTCGGCGGCGGCACCAGTTTCTCGCTGCTGCAAACGCTGAACGAAGCCTACAAAGTCATGCAGCTGCAGGGCGCGCGGTTGAGTCCGTTCAAGTCGCTGTACTTGGCGACGCTGGGCGGTGCGCGGGCACTGCGTCTGGAAGACAAGATCGGCAACCTGCAACCGGGTTCCGATGCGGACTTCCTGGTGCTGGACTACAACGCCACGCCACTGCTGAGCTATCGCCTGAAACAGGCTAACAACATTGCTGAAACGTTGTTTGTGCTGATGACACTGGGCGATGACCGCACGGTGCAGCAGACGTATGCGGCGGGGGCTTTGGTGCATCAGCGCTGAGTTTTTTCAAGGCATAAAAAATCCCCCGGTGGTGTTAGCACCGGGGGATTTTTGTTGCCTGTCAGACCGTATTCGCGAGCAAGCCCGCTCCCACAGGGGATCTCAGTCGATGCCAAATTTTATATTCACTGAAGATCCAATGTGGGAGCGGGCTTGCTCGCGAAGGCCGCGACTCGGTATCAGTCAGAGTTTCGCCGCAGGGCGCCCAGGCTTCTTGGTCTGCAACAAATGCGAGAACACTGCATGCAAATCATCCGACGCACTTTCCTCATCGAGGTTGAGCTTGCTGTCGATGTGATCCATGTGATGCATCATCAGGTCCACCGCCAGCTCACCGTTGCGCGCTTCGATGGCGTCGATCAACTGGGTGTGCTCGTCGTAGGAGCAATGCGAGCGATTGCCGCTTTCATACTGGGCGATGATCAGCGAGGTCTGCGAGACCAGACTGCGCTGGAAGCTGATCAGTGGCGCGTTCTTCGCCGCTTCGGCCAGTTTCAGGTGGAATTCGCCCGACAGACGGATACCGGCGCCGCGATCGCCACGGGAGAAACTGTCGCGCTCGTCGTTGACCATCTGACGCAGTTCGGCGATCTGCTCGGCGGTGGCGTGCTGCACGGCCAGTTCGGTGATCGCGCGCTCCACCAGACGCCGGGCCATGAACACCTGACGCGCTTCTTCAACGCTCGGGCTGGCGACCACGGCGCCACGGTTCGGCCGCAACAGGACCACGCCTTCATGGGCCAGACGCGACAGCGCGCGGCGAATGATGGTGCGGCTGACCCCGAAGATTTCCCCCAGCGCTTCTTCGCTCAATTTTGTACCGGGCGCCAGACGCTGTTCGAGGATGGCCTCGAAGATATGCGCGTAGACAATATCGTCCTGGGTTCCGCTGCGGCCGGCTTTGCCTGCTCGCGGTTGTTTCTTGAGGGGTTGCAACTGTTCGTTCATGGGCACTCGAGTCGGGAGAACTGCGGCGAATAGACCGTGACTGTAATACGGCACAGTAGGTCGCTGGCAAGTATCGCGTAAAAAACAGCGCGATTGTACACAATGGATGGTGGCAACACGACTGTATGGCTGTTTGTGACCACGGCTGTATTGCAACGATCCGTTACGATTGAGTTTAGGCTTGATCGCAGAATCCGCAGCCAGAACACAACTCTCCTGTGGGAGCGGGCTTGCTCGCGAAGGCGGTGTGTCAGGCGACATCTGCTTTTACTGGCCCAGCGCTTTCGCGAGCAAGCCCGCTCCCACAGGGATTCATGGGTAATTGCGGGGATCTT
>NZ_JASCPO010000107.1:0-19265 GCF_029960145.1 Pseudomonas sp. PS01299
TGGTCAGGTTTCTGAGGTTGCGGAGGTTGCTGAGGTTGCTGAGGTTGCTGAGGTTGCTGAGGTTGCTGAGGTTGCTGAGGGGTGGAGGGTGTCTCGTCAATGCTTTGCGCGAGCGCCTGACTATTCTGCGTGGTCGCAAGGTTTTCGAGCGGCACATCGTTACGGGCATAGAGCAAGCCCACTCGTTGTGCTTCGTAGTGCAGCGTCGGAGTCATGTATGCCAGATCGTTTTCAACGGTGCCAAACTGTCCCTCAATCTTTCCCGCTTCCAGAATGGTGTGCTGACTGCTTTGCGGGTAGTCGCCGGCGGTGACGAGTTTCAGGGTGGCGTCACCCAAATGAGCGGTTCCCTTGACGATCACGGTGGGACTGTTGCCGGAGGCATCCACGGCATAGGCCAGCACGGCAGACCGGGCCAGGCGCAGATCTCCCGCGATCTTGGGTGCGCCATAGACATCGTCGACGGTCATGCGTCCGTACACGTTCAAATGATTAATCGCACCATTCCCGGCTATATGGCCGTTTTCCTGAACCTCCACAATGCCGTCAATCAGGCCCTGGTTGGTCAGGTCACCGCCAGACGCGACAGTGGCGCCACCATTGATCGCCCCTTTGTTGATCAAGATGCCCTCGGTCACTGCCGTACCCAGAATTTGCCCTTCATTGACCAGCAATGCCTTTGGATGAACCAGTACACCGAGGCTGAAATCACCCGGTCCGCTGCGGGTCCAGCTCCCGCGCCTGACCTCCAGCCCACTGAAGTTACGGGTTTCACCCAGCACGCCTTTCCTGTTCGCGTCGAGTTGCAGCAGGTTGTCGCCCCCGCCACCGTCGACCAGGCCGGCGAAGCTGCCCCGAGATTGCACGGTGACAAGGTCATTGCGCTCATCAAGCGCCAGCGCCACACCCTCCTGTGCCGGATAGGCTTTGCTGACCTTCAGCTGGACGGTTTCCGGATGATTAGCGAAAGCGGTGATCGCTGATTTGAATGTTTCAGGGGAGGCGGCAGAGATGCCTTGAGTGTCGGGCGGTGCGTCCTGGGCGATGGACAGATCGGCACATCCCATGGCCAAAGCAATGGCTAATGTCAGGTGTTTTGGTCGAAAGTGGAATTGAACGGGCATCGAGTTCAGCCTCTCGTGGAAGGAGGCCAAACTCTAAGTTGGAGCCGGCAGGCGCCGATGTCAGCCGGATCGCTCGGTGCTGCGGGCTGCGTCTGTTTGATCTTCGGAAAAGAGCGGCTCGACACGGATTGGCGGATTGCGTCGTGGCGCCGCGTTGTCGTTTCCTACAAGTTACGGTGCCATTAGCCGCTTGTAATGATCAGAAATTCATCTGCCACTGCTCGATCCTCCCGTGGTGGAAGTCTGTCGGCGGAGCCGCTCAGCTACGCCGCACATAAGCCTTGCCGTAATGCCGCTCCATGCGCGCCTGGATCAGCTCCAGACCGATCGACATCAGCCAGTAAATGATTGCCGCTGTGGTCAGCATCTCGATGTAGCGGTAGCTCGAGCGTCCGTAGGACTGCGCCAGAAACATCACTTCCCAGACGCCCATCACCGAGATCAGTGACGAATCCTTGAGCATCGAGATGAACTGGTTGGTGGTCGGCGGAATAATCGTGCGCATCGCCTGGGGCAGGGTGATGCGCCAGAAGATCACGCTCTCGCGCATGCCCAGCGCCAGCGAAGCTTCGCGTTGGCCGTAGGGCACGCCGAGGATACCGGCGCGGAAAATTTCGCTGAGGTAGGCGCCGTAGTTAAGTGACAGGGCAATGATCCCCGCCACCACCGCGCCGGGCACCACGCCCAGTTGCGGCAGGCCGAGGTAGATCAGCAGGATCTGGATCAGCAGCGGCGTGCCGCGAAAGAACGAGGTGTAGAAACTGGCGATCCCGAACGCCACGGCGCTTTTCGACAGACGCGCCAGAGCGGTGACGAAGCCCAGCAAGGATGAGGCGACGATCGCGCAGGCGCAGAGAAACAGGGTCAGTGCCGCGCCCTGCAGAAAGCCGTTGGGCGCCAGGTGCACGCCGAGCAGATTCGGCAGCTTGTCGAGGATGATCGAGAGCTTCAGATCGAAGCTGAGGAAAAACCCGGCGAACAGGCTGAACATCGCCGCCCAGGTCAGGTACAGGCGCGTGCGGAAACCGAGCAGCCGTTGCAGGCGCGATTCAGCCACCGGTTGCGGCGGCTGTGGAGGTGTCGGGAAGGCAGTCATTGGCTGATATCGGCGCCGATCCATTTCTGCGACAGCTTGCTCAGCGTGCCGTCCTGCTTGAGTTGCGCAAACACCTCGCGCACTTTGGCGTCCCACTCGGCATCACCCTTTTCGATGGCCACCGAGTTCGGCTCCGAGTACAGCGGCGCGCCGGCCAGTTTGAAACGCTGATCCTGATTCAGGCGCGGCTGCGCGGTCACCAGATTGGTGAGGATGGCGTCCAGGCGCACACCGGCGCCCAGGCCCAGATCCTGGAAGGCGACGTTGTCGGTATCGTACGGTGCGATCTGCACATCCTCGAACGGGTACTCCAGGCGCGTGTCTTCGGCGCCTTCGATGACCAGATTCTTGTTCAGATAGCTTTCGTAGCTGCTGGCGCTGGTCAGGCCGACCTTTTTGCCGCTCAGGTCCTTGGCGCCGTGGATGCGATCGTCCTTGGCGTTGACCACGATCACGGCGGGCGAGGCGTAGTACTCGACCGGGAAATCGAACACTTCGGCGCGGGCCTTGCTCGGAGTCATGGAGCAGATGCAGATGTCATAGCGCCCGCTCCAGCGGCCGGCCGCAATGACGTCCCAGGAGGGTGTTTCGAGGCGCAGCTTGACCCCCAGCTTGTCCGCAACGGCTTTGGCGACGTCCACGTCGAAGCCGTCGAGCTGATTCTGCTCATTGAGAAACGAGAAGGGTGGGTAGCTTTCCATCAGCACGCCGACCAGTTGTTTTTTCTGTTCGACGCGATCGAGTGTGGCGCCGCCGAAGGCTTGAGTGGACGCGGCAAGAATCGTCAGGCCCAGGGCCAGTAGCGGTTGAAGTTTCACAGTCGACACCTGAAAAAAAGGGGTTGTTATTAACCGAATGGTGCGTATTAAATAGTTATAAGAACTACTCTGGTAGTGAGTAATTTTCATAAGCATATGAGCGAAAAGCATATGGGCACAGCAAGCACGGTAATTCTCGATGGCGGCATGGGCCGTGAGTTGCAACGCGCCGGGGCGCCGTTTCGGCAGCCCGAGTGGTCGGCGCTGGCCCTGATCGAAGCACCGCAAGCGGTCGAAGCGGTGCACGCCGCCTACATCGCCAGCGGCGCCAATGTGATCACCAGCAACAGTTATGCGGTCGTGCCGTTTCATATTGGCGAGGCGCGGTTTGCCGCTGAAGGTCAGGCACTGGCGGCGTTGGCCGGAGAGCTGGCACAGCGTGCGGTGCAGGCCTCGGGCAAAGCGGTGCGAGTGGCCGGTTCGTTGCCGCCGCTGTTCGGCTCCTATCGCCCGGATCTGTTCGAAGCGGCGCGGGTGAACGAATTGCTGACGCCACTGGTGACCGGCCTGGCGCCACATGTCGACCTGTGGCTGGCGGAAACCCAGAGCTCGATCATCGAGGCGCGTTCCATTCGCGCCGGTCTGCCGCAGGACGGCAAACCGTTCTGGCTGTCGTTTACTTTGAAGGATGAAGACACCGACGAGGTGCCGCGTCTGCGTTCCGGCGAACCGGTGGCCGAAGCAGCGGCGGTGGCGGCGGAATTGGGCGTCGAGACGCTGCTATTCAACTGCAGCCAGCCGGAAGTGATCGGTGCGGCGATTGATGCGGCGCGCGATACCTTCGAACGCCTGGGTGTGCAGATTCACATCGGCGCGTATGCCAACGCGTTTCCACCGCAACCGAAAGAGGCGACCGCCAACGACGGCCTCGACCCGTTGCGCGACGATCTGGATCCGCCGGGGTATCTGCACTGGGCGAAGGATTGGCAGCAGCGTGGTGCCAGTCACCTGGGCGGCTGCTGCGGGATCGGGCCGGAACACATCGCGGTGCTTGCGCAAAAGCTGGGGTAAACAACAGATCAAAAGATCGCAGCCTGCGGCAGCTCCTTCATGGGATTGATGTTCACCCTGCAAGAGCTGCCGAAGGCTGCGATCTTCTGCTTTGACGATTTAACTACGGCATTCAACCAAGCCTTTCAGCTGCCCGTCGGGCGTCTGATTTTCATCGGACAACCACTGCTCGAAACCTGCTGCAATCGCCGGCCACTCCGAATCCACAATCGAATACCACGCGGTATCGCGGTTCTGGCCCTTGACCACCATGTGCTGACGGAACACGCCTTCGAAGCTGAAGCCCAGGCGTTCGGCGGCGTATTTGGAGCGGGCGTTGCCGTTGTTACACTTCCACTCCAGGCGACGATAGCCCTGTTCGAAGGCGTATTTGGCCAACAGGTAAACCGCTTCGGTACTCTTTGGTGAACGTTGCATCGGCGCACCGAAGGTGACGTGGCCGATCTCGATGCGCCCCTGCGCCGGGACGATCGACATCAGGCTCAGAATGCCTTGCACCTGGCCCGTGACGCGGTCGATCACGCTGAAGAAATACGGATCGCTGCTGGCCGCATGGTTGTTCAGCCAGTCATTGAAAACGCTGCGTTGCGGGAACGGCCCATAGGGCAAGTAATCCCACAGCTTCGGGTCGGCGCCGGGGCCTTCGAGCGCGTTGAACAACTCGTCGCCGTGGCGCGCCGGGTCGAGGCGTTCCAGGCGGATGAACCGGCCTTCGAGCAAGGTGGCGGTGGGGGCGGGGACGCCTTTCCAGTCGGCAAGTGCAGTGGTCATGTACGCGGCTCCTTAAATGGCTTTGCGAAACTGGATGAATCCCGGGCGCTCGGCGATGCGCTCGTAGAGCTGAATCGCGGTGGCATTGGTTTCGTGAGTCAGCCAATGCACCTTGCAGCAACCGTCAGCCTTGGCGGTGGCGTAGACGTGTTCGATCAGCAAGCGACCGACGCCGGTGCCACGAGTCTCCGGTGCCACCAACAGATCCTGCAAGTAGCAGGAGTTTTCGATGCTCCAATTGGAGCGGTGATAGATGAAATGCACCATGCCCACTGCTTTGCCGTCAGCCCAGGCGAGGGCGGCGTGGGTTGGTTCGCTCGGGTCGAGGAAACGCTGCCAGGTGCTCTGCGTTACGGCGTCCGGCAACTCGGTATTGTAGAAGCGCAGGTAGGCCTGCCACAGCGGCAACCAGGCGGCGTGATCACCGGCGGTCACCGGGCGGATCTGGATCTGACTCATGCTGATTTCCTTAACGCATCAAGTGGGCGAGGGTTCGGTCGGCGATGTCGGGGCTGGCAGCCAGGCCTTCGCGCACGCCGGCAATGTCTTCGGCGCTGCGGTTCTGGCTGAGCTTGCGCTTGCCTTCGAGGCGGTCGATGGGAATGGCGAAACCGACGATGGCCTTGAGCATGCCGTCGATGTAGTCGGCCGGCGCATCGTCGACCTTCCACGGTTGCGCGCGACCGGCTTCATGGCGATCGGTCAGGGTGCTGACGATGTCGAGCAGGCGCCCGCCGTCGCTGAAGGTTTCGGCGTGGCCGTAGGCGTGCACGGCGACGTAGTTCCAGGTCGGCACGACTTTGCCGTGCTCAGTCTTGCTTGGGTAAAACCCCGGGCTGACGTAGGCGTCGGGACCGGCAAATATCAGCATCGCTTCAGCGCCGTCTCGCAGGTCTTTCCATTGCGGATTGGCTTTGGCCAGGTGCCCGTACAGCGTGCCGTTCGGGCCCTGTTCGCGGTGCAGCAGCACCGGTACATGGCTGGCTTGCAGGCCGTTTTCACCGTGGCTCACCAGAATCGCGAGGCGAGTGGCGAGGATCAGTTCGTGCAGTTGCGACAGTTCGTCGATGGCAAAGGCGCGGGGCGTGTACATGGAGAGATTTTCCTTGGCGAATGCCTGCATCCTAGGCAGGCTATTGGTCTGTTGTAAGAGCCATTGATGGCCAATTTCATAGGTCCATTGTCATGCCCGAATCGCCCACGCTGTCCATGCCGTTCAATCCGGCCGGTATCGAGCTCGACCGCCGTCAGGGTTTGAGCCGCCAGCTCTATCAGGCGCTACGGCTGCGCGTGCTGGACGGGCGTCTGGCCAGTGGCACACGGCTGCCGGCCAGCCGTGATCTGGCGACAGCGTTGGCGATTTCCCGCAACAGCGTGGTGCGCGCCTACGATCAGCTGTACGCCGAAGGCTTCATCGAAGGCCGGGTCGGGGACGGCACGTATGTCGCCCAGTTGCCGCAAAGCGCATTGCCCACGAAAAAACTATCCACAAAAGTATCCACAGGCTTTTCAACAGGCTTACCCACAGCCTTATCCACAAATTGGCTGGATTTACCTGTGGTTTCATCCAGTAAAGTTATCCACAGCGACGCATTGCGGCGGGTTGAAAACAATCATCTGGCCCTTCCCCCCAGTGGTCCGCCGCGTGCTTTTCGGGTCGGCGTTCCAGCCTTCGATCTGTTCCCGTTTGACGTCTGGGCCAAGCTGAACGCGGCTTTCTGGCGCAAGCCGGATTTGCAGCAGTTGTGTTATGGCGATCCGGCGGGCGATGCGCGGTTGCGCGGGATGATCGCGGCCTATTTGCGCAGCTCACGGGGCATGCAGTGCACGGCTGAGCAAATTGTGATCACCAGTGGCGCACAGCAGGGCATAAGCCTTTGTGCACAGTTGCTGGTAGCGCCGGGCGACGGCGTAGCGATTGAAAATCCCGGGTATCGAGCGGCCGGTCATGCCTTCGCCGTGGCCGGTGCCCGGCTGCATGGGGTGGCGGTGGACAGCGAGGGAATCGACTGCCAGCAACTGGCAGGACTGACCGATTGTCGCCTGACCTATGTCACGCCATCCCACCAGTACCCCACGGGGGTGGTAATGAGTCTGGCCCGTCGCCTCGAATTGCTGGCGTGGGCCGAGCGCACGCAGGGCTGGATCGTCGAGGATGATTACGATGGCGAGTATCGTTACAGCGGCGCTCCTCTGGCGCCTTTGGCTGCCCTCGATCGACAGGGGCGAGTGCTGTATGTCGGCACGTTCGGCAAGGTCGCGTTCCCGGCGTTGCGCCTGGGGTATCTGGTGTTGCCGCCGGGGTTGGTGGAGGCATTTGCGCAAAGGCGTGCGGTGGATGTGCGTCACTCCGAAGTCAGTACCCAGGCGGTGATGGCCGAGTTCATGGCCGCCGGGCATTTCCAGCGGCACATCCGACGCATGCGCCGCGCGGCGCTGAGCCGACGCAATGTCCTGCTCGGTGGCTGGCCGCAGAATATTGCGGGCGTCGGCCAGTTGCCTGGCGTTGCCGCCGGGCTGCACCTGACCGTGCCGGTCGCCAGCGTGACGCGTGAAAGCCAACTGATCGAACTGGCGCGCAGTGTCGACGTCGAGATCAATGCTCTGAGCAGCTATTGGCTGCCTGATTCCACGACTCCGGTCGACCAGCGCGCCGGACTGGTGCTGGGCTTTGCCGCGGTGCCTGAGCGCGCAATCGAAGCGGCGCTCGAGCGTTTGCGAACCGTGTGGCACACCCTCTGAAGCGGGCGCAGATCGATGCGCCCGACAGCGGTATCACGGTTGTGCTTCGAGTTGCAGGAACAGGCTCGGATCGCCAATCCGGCGCAGCACGTAATCAATTGGCGTCAGGTTTGTCAGGGCTTCTCGACGCTCTGCGCTGAGGGTCTTCAAATGCGCATCGGCGACTTTCAAGTGCGCCGCGGTGAATTGTTCAGGCGCGGCTTCGGGCGAGTCGTAGTGAAAATGCGCGAGCCATAACGGCTGATCATGCTGGGTGCTGTCGAGTATCTGATACTCCTGAAAATAATCCTGGCGCTTTTTGGTCTTGATCCGGCCCTGGACGTTCCTGACGATCCGTACCTGATGATTGTCCAGCAACCATTGCAAATAGGCTTGTCGAGGCTGGCGATCCTTGAGCAGACTGGCGCGCACGGCGATGCCTTGAGCGCGTAACCGGACCGCAGCACTGTTGAGTTCCGCACTCAAGTTGCCCACCGGCAACCGCGTGCCGCCGGAGGCGACAATGCGGGCCTGCGCCTGTTCGACGCTGACAGCAATCTGTTCCAGTCGCCGCGCCTGCTGATCGAACAGATCCTGCATGTCTGCCGGTATGCGGTTGGGCCTCAGAGCGTCACGCCGGGTCCGGTCAATGAACGCCTGCACTCGCTCATTCTGGTTCAGGGCATCGGCAATGAACTCGATGTCGCCCACCTGCGTCGTCGGGGAGGCGGAGGGTCTGACGGGAAGCATTTCTTCCAGAGGCGATTCGCTGGCGGCTGCGGTTTTGGCGGGCGCAGGGTCACGAGGCCGGCTCTTGGTGACCTTGCCAACCGGTCGGGACGGTCCTGCGACAGAGGGGCCCGGTGTGGCCGGCGTGCTGCGGGCTCCGGTTTCCGGCAGCAGTTCGCTCAGTTGCTCCTGCGCCAGTTGTCTGAATTCGCCGAGCAAGCTCCTCATCCGTGTCAGTTCCGCCGCAACCACCATGCCCGGGTATTCGCCTGGCAAGTCCCCCAGACGCTGATCGGCATCGACATAGACATCGATCAGTCGGCTCAGACGATCAATGCGCAGCGCAGTGCTGTCGCCGTTGTCGGGTTTCCTGATCAGGGCGGCATGGCGGTGTGTGGCGGTGGCGGCTTCGATTATCAGCCAACCGGTGGCTTCCCGCGCCGCTTCGGTGGCTGTTTCCTGCATGCACAACTCGTGAGACATGCCGATGGCATTGGATTTCAGGTCCCACTGGTTAAACGCCGGGAGCAGTTGGCGCAAGCGTTGCGCGGTGGTCATGCCTGCACTGCCGATGGTGTCGAGAGTTTCCAAGGAGGTACGGGACAGCTGCAGGCGGGCGATCATGTCCTGGCTCAAAGCCAGAGCCTGGTGCAGTTCCTCGTTGTAACTTTGCAGCGCTTGCGGTGTATCGATGACCGTGTGTTGAGCCAATTTACGGGTCAATACTGCGTAAGCGTTGCGTTTGAGAACGAACCAGAGGCTGAGGTTTTTTTGCAGCAAAGTGGTCATGCGCTGCAATTCGACGAAATAGCCATCGCTCCCCCCTTTGAGGCGCCATTGGCCGAGTATTTTCAAGGCCTCGTCGTAATCCCCGATCAGCTTTTCGACTTGGTCAAGGTAACGCCGGGTCGCCTCTTCGTGGGCTTGTCCGGAGGCGCCAAGCATGGCTGACTGGGCTTGCTCCAGAGCAGCGTTGCCGACGGCTTCCTGATTTCTGAATGCTTGCAGAGCCGCACCGAGCTGGTTCCTCTGGGTTTCCTTTTCCTTGCGCTGGGCCTTGAGCTGACTTTGCAGGCTGGTGCCCCCGGCGCCCCCGCGCAGACGCAGTCGGGTATCCACGAACCATTGGCCTTGCTGGTTGTGAATCAGCAGCGGACCGGTTTTTGACGGCGTTTGCGGATCAACGATTTGCACCTGCTGGTCATCGTTTTCAATCACGCGGAACCAGCGGTCGCCCGCCTGCGCATAGGTGCTGTTAGCGAGGCGATACAAGGTCGCCTTGCCGCGCAGCAGGGTTTCCACCGCGGCTGCCGTGAGGTCGGGAGCCGGCACGGCCAGAGTATTCAGAAACGTTGCCAAGGCACCGGGCGAACGCCGGGGCACCGAGCCGTAGGCTTCAAGCGAGGAGTAATGGCTGGCCGGGAGTTGGTCCTTCAGCAGCGTGGTGACGTGTGTAACCGTGGGCGGGACAGGCGCTTGTGCAGGGGCGGTCTGGATCCGGGGCAGTCCTTCGCTTTCGATATCGCTTGCGCCTTCGCTGCGTAACGCTGTGCGGGGGCCGGTTGTGCGTTGGGTGGCCGCATGATGGGCCAGGATCATGCCCAGGTTCAGCAACATATCGGCAACGGCGCTCCACTGGGCGTGGGTATCGCCACGGTTGTGGGCATCCACGACCTGATCGATTTCGCTGATGCTTTGCCAGACCCAGATCGCCGCGCCTGCCGGGCCGCAGAGAAAGTTTGCGGCAACGTTGAACAACGCCCACCCACTGTCTCGCAGCAAGGCCCAGCGGCGTTGCGCATTGGACAACGACTGTCGGTCAGCGAGTTCGGCCATCGCCAGTGCATGGGTCTTGAACAGCACCGGGAACACGTCGCCAGTCAGCGCCGTGGAGGCAAGCCCGACCGGCCCGGCCCACTTGACGCTGGTCCAGGGCTCGGCGAGCAATTGCGCGCCCAGCCACGGACTGGGCAGACCGGTAGGGAAGGTGTATTGGGCATATTTGAAGCTGGTTTGGGAATCCGCCAGCCACGCCAGCACCGAATCTCTCAGTTCGCCTGGCTGATGGACGGCGTACAGCAGGTTTTGCGTTGAGGGGAATTGCAGCAATGGCTGCTCAAGCAACGGACGATACAGCAGGCATGGCCCGGCTCCAGGCAGACGCGGAGCAATGATGAACATGTTGGTGACAACATCGCCAACAGTCTCCCCGGCATGGATAAACGTCAGCGGACGAATGACCACCGTGTGTGGATGACCGGGTATCGGTTTGAGCCACTCCTGGACACAGCGATAACCCTGCTCATCCACGCCGCCGAGGCGACGCAGCTTGGATTCCAGTGCAATCAGCGGCAGCAGTGCGTGCAACTGGCGGAGGTAAAAACGCTGCTGCAGGGGGGCCTGCAGCGGATCGTTGATCAGCCTGTCCCTGATCAAGCCGGGGTATACCTCACCCATGTCGATCTTGTTTGCCATCTTCGTCAGGTAGGCGACAGTCAGCCACTGCGGCAGCGCTTGTGGCGGGTCGAATTGCAGAGTCGCCAGATACGGCGTGCGGTTTTGCAAGGCGTACTCGCCCAGGGTTTCGATATGGGTGTCATGCGGATCGGGCAGTGTCACGCCTCCCGATTCGAAGCTGTTGGTGATGCGGATTTGCAATTTGTCCAAAGGCAGCCCGGCCGCCGATGGCTGATCGGCAATGATCGCCTCACGCATGCAATTGCGTGCATAGGTATCGATCGGCGGGATTGGCAACAGCGCCTTGTCTGCCTGCCGGTACAACTGGCCCAGCGCATTGATCGATTGGCTGTATTGATCGAGCTCGGAAGCCGAAGCGTCGAGCAACCAGTCGGGTATCGAATCATCGAGGTCGATGAGGGTGTTTTTCTGCGGTTCGCTGGCTTGCTCGATCAGGGGCAGAAGGGAGGAGCTGTCCTCGCTTTCCTCGTCGAGACTTTGTCGGGTGATTGCCCGGATGGCATCGAGCTGGTTGGCAATCAGGACCCACGCCATGTGGTCGAAAAAATTGCCCTCGGGTTCGAACAACTGCCACTGCAGATTCTGTCCGGCCGGTAATAGTTCGATACGCTGCGGCAGTGATTCACCCAGTTGCTGCAGAGAGTCGAATGTCTCGTAACCATCTTCCACGGTGTACATCATGACCAGATCGCGCAGGCCATAGCGTCCGAAAATCACCGCGGCGCCGCCCAGAATCAGGTGCCGGGCAGCGCCTTGAGCATCGACCGAGTCGATGTCGATCAGGCACACGCGGATGTCCGACAGTGTTTTGTCATGACGCTGGCGCTCCTGTTTGTCCGGGCGCCGCGAAATCGCCCGGGCGACCAGGCACTGTTCATCGTCCCAGCCCTCGGCGTGATGGACGTTCAGGGCTTCGCGCAGGGCATCGGAGAGTTCTTGCCAGCGCGGCAATTGGCGTCGGGTGCTGTTCCAGTAATCCAGCTGTCGCTCGGCGAAGGCGACAAACAACAGGGGCGAATAATCGTTGAGCAGATCGGCAATGGCCTCGATATCGACATCCATATGCACCACTGGCGTGGCCTGGTGGTTCAAGGTCAGAAAGTGTTCACCCTCCAGATAGTTGGCGCTGGAGCCGTTGAAAAATTGCCGGACGAGTGCCTCTGTCAGTGATTCAAATCGGGTCGGCAGGGCCACTCGTTCCGCGTTCAGCCATTGCCATTGTGGCGTGCCGATCATGGCCTGCTCGGGATCGATCTTGCGTTGTGGATACAGCGCTTCGAGCGCCTGGCGCAGCACTGCGCTGGCGACTTCATCGACTGTGGGCCCGCGACTGGTCTGATGGACGATCTGGCTCTTTTGCAGCAATGCATGGGTTTCGGTGTTCGCTGAATGCTCAGTCATTGTCATTGTCCTTTTTGACGTTTGGGGCTTATGAGAAAAACAGCGAACGCGCCAGCTGCGGGCTGATCGCGCTGCGATAGATAGCGATGATTTGCGGGCTGCTGGTGGCTGAGTCCAGGTCGAAGGCGCCGGCCATCCGCCGTTGCTCCTGCAGTTTCAAATGGGCGGCGGTGAAGGCGTCGGCCGGTGCATCGGGGCTGTTGTAATGGAAGTGCGCGTACCACAACGTCTTGCCGCTGCGCCGCTCGCGAATTTCGTACTCCTGCAGATAATCCCTGCGCGGGCCTTTGAGGCGACGCCGGGCACCGCCAGACACAATGTCAATCTCATCCTTGTGCAATAACCATTCGACCCGGGCAGCGGTTGGCGGTTGTTGCTTGGTCATCTCGACCCGTATCCGGTAGCCCTCGGCGTACAGGCGTTCACCCGCCTGGTTCAATTGGGCGATCAGGGCTGGCGGCTCCTCGGTGCTGTTCGCCCGCAGCCGGGCCTGTTCAAGGCTTTTCGCGCTTTCGTCGAGCTGTTCGGCCTTGCGCTGGAACTGCTCTTCGATCTCGACCGGAATCCGACCGGGTTTTTTGGCATGGGCTTCGGTTTGCCGAATGAAGCTTTCCACGCCATCGAGCAGCGCCTGGCCCTGGCTGATCTGGGTGGCGAGGTCCGGCGCCGGAGCTGGCGGGCGGCGCCGCCCGGGCTGAATGCGTTCGACCCAGACACCGGGCGTTTTCTCGTGAAAGGTGGCGATGACGTTCCCGGTCATGGGCGCTTTCACGTCCAGCAGGACCGGCTGTCCTGGCGCCGAAGGACGCAATTCGCCGACCACTGTGCCCTTGAAGCGGGTTTTGATAATCCGTTTACGTGAGGCTGGCGCGGGCCTTGAAGGACCGGGCCGAGGTTCCACCGGCCGGTGTTCGAGGAGCAATTGCGCCAGGTGCTCTTCGGTCTGGCGCTGAAACTCGTTGATTCGTTTACGCGTATGGCTGAAGGGCTCGTCGAGCAGCACATCCTTGTGGTTGAGGGCGAAATCCTCGAACGACTGATCGATGGCGGCAAACTGTTCGAGCATGCCGTTGAGGCCTTCGATCCGCTCGTTGGCCCCCAGGCTGGTCTGGTCGAGCAGCAGTTCCTGGGAGGTCTGAATCACCAGGTTGGTTGTGTCGAGCAGGCGTACCAGATCGCCTTGCGCCTGAGTCAGCGCTGGCGAAGCCTGCTCTTGCAGGCAGATGTCGCGAGCCAGCGACACCTGAAGCGCCTTGAGATCATTGAGACTGAACACAGGCAGCTTTGCGCGATAGGTATTGGCGACTTCAGCGGCACGTTTGCCCAGTCGGCTCAACTCCTGAAAACGTGACTGGGCAAACTCGATCTTGCTGATCATGTCCTCGGTCAAATCGTACATTCTGCGGTAGGTGACGGGGTCACCGGTGCCTGCAGCCGTTTCCTCGGCCTCGAGCAGCACCAGGGTTTCCTTGAGGATTCTGGCGAAGAGGGGGTCACGTTGAGTGAGCCATGTCTGGTTGAAGAACAACTGGGTACCGAGCATCTCGGTCATGGCGGTGCGGAAATGGGGTACGGTCTCAAGCAGGTTCAGCGATTTCAGCTGGTCGATGGGCGCCGCGTATTCCCCGGTGCGGCGTTCAAGTGCTGCAAGAAACGTAGTCTGCTGCGCCACCAGAGTGTCATCGCTGGCCGCGGTCATGGCGGTGTGAGCGGCTGTCAGCTCTGTGCGGGCCTGCTCGCGCGTGTTATCGAACTCGGTCAGTTGTTTCTTGAGTTCGGCGATGCGTTCATTGTTTTCCCGTCGTTTGGCTTTGCGCCGACTCGACAGACCACCACCGCGCAGACGCAGGCGAATGTCGACGAACCACTCGCCCCGTCGATTGCGGATCAACCCGGGGCCCTGATGTCCGGGCTGTCGCTGCGAATTGATGATCGATACCTCACCGGTGTCGGCGACCGCCACTTCGAACCAGCGCTCACCCACGGGTGCGTAGTACCCGCTGGCATGTCGATAAAGGTGTCGATAAAGGCCGGCGTCGCTGGCGGGCGGGGTGAGCGCTTCGGGGCGCGTAACGGCAAAGCGATCCAGGGTTTGGGTCAGGCTCAGGGCGGTGTCGGTCATCAGCGAAGTCTGGTGTTGCGCCGGATACTCACCGATCACATCAGGGCGTTGCACGATGCTTACCGGCGTTGGTGGCACCGGCTCCATGGGCTCGGTTTCGACGGTCACCGGCTTCTTTTCAGTGATGTCCCGAGGCGTCGCGTTACGGGTGCTGGCGTGATGGGCGAGCACCATGGCCAGGGTCAGCAACAGATCGGTCATCGCGGTTTTCTGCTGCCCGGTGTCGCCTGTGGCGGCGGCGTCGAAGGTTTGTTGCAGATCGTCCAGCACCTGCCAGATCCAGGCGGCGGTACCGACGGTTCGACCGAAAAACGGCAGCGCGGCGCTGAGGATCATCCAGCTCGCATGCTTGAAGCTCTCCCAGCGACTTTCGCTATTGGACACCGATTGCCGATTCGCCAGTTCGACCATTGCACTGACGTTGGCCTTGAACAGAACAGCCAGGTAATCGGTAGCGATGACTGCTGTTCCCAAGGTCAGCGTGCCGCTCATCTGCAAGGAAGTCAGTGGATCGGCGAGCAGTTGTGAGAGCGACCATACCGAGGGTCGATCATCGCTGAATACGTAATTGGCATAGTTGGCGCGCGCACTGTCCGGCAACCAGGCGAGGACCGCCTGACGCAATGTCGGTGAATGCTTGATGGCGTACACCAGGTTGGCCGGCGACGGGTACTGGAGCAAGGCATGATCGGACAGCGGCCGGTACAGCAGGCAGGGTCCCTTGTCCATCTGTCGCGGGCCGATCACGAACATGTTGGCCACTTCATCGGTGGTCGTCCCCGGGCGCCACGCGGGATTGAAGGCCAGCGGTCGAATGACGATCTCCTGACCGTCCACCCGGCGATTGGCGTCCAGCAACTGAACCACGGCCGCGACATAGCGATAGCCCGCCTCGTCGACCCCGCCCTGCGCGCGAATCTTCTGCTGCAACGCCAGTAACGGCAATTCGACACGCAGCCGGCTGGTGAACAGGTTCTGCCGTCGCAGGCTTTCCAGCGGGTCATCGCGCAGTTTTTGCCTGATCAGCGCAGGATAGGTCTGGCCGATGTCGACACTGACGATCAATCTCTCCAGATAATCGGCCGTCATCCATGCCGGCACCGCAGTGCTACCGATACTGCTCACGGTCTTGTTGCCCAGCGGCAAGGCAATCAGATTCTGCAACGCCAGATCGACCAGGCTGAAGGTGCTGCGTTCGGGCTCCAGCAACGGTGTGAAACTGCCCCACACCACCACGCTGTCGACCACGATGCGAATCTCGGCCAGATTCAGTTCAGTGGCTTCGGGATGCTCCTTGAGCAGGGCCGCCTGCAGTTGCTCCAGCGCGAACTCGCGAATCGGTTTGATGCCGTCGTCAAAGGACTGCTCGGCGTTCTGACTTTGCACCTGCGCCAGATCCATCAGATGACGGCTGTAGGCAGTCAGGTCGCTGGGCGAGGCGTCGACCATCCACTCTGGCAACGCTTGCTCGACCAGGTTGAAGCGTGAAGACGACTGCTTGTCCGTGGGATCGAGTTCGTTGGTCGCGCGGCTTACGTGGGGCGTCAGGTTGGTTGTCGCCGGTTCGTTTGCCAGCTCGCCAATCGCGTCGGCCTGCAGGGCGATCAGATTGCACGCCAGATGATCGAAGTAGTCACCGTCAGGTTCGATCAGCCGCCATTGCAGGGTTGCAGGCGGCGGTCCCTCCGTCTGGCTCTGCAGTGAGGCACCCAGTTCCTGCAGGGTATCGAAGGCCTGGAAACCGCGAGTGATGGTGTGGGTGAGAATCAGCGTGCGGCTGCCGAGCGTGCCGATCAGTACGGCCATGTCGAGGACGTGCAGGTGACTGGAAGTACCATCGCGCGTGGTGTCCAGATCGATCAGGCAGGCGCGGGACTGATAGCGATCATCGGTACTGCGGGCAGTTTTTTGCGGATGGTCGAAAAGACTCTGAGCCATGGCGCGCTGGTCGTCGTCCCACGCCGGGTTCGTCCCGACGTTCCACAGTTCGCGCAGGGATCTGGACAATCCCTGCCAGCGCGGGGCGGAGGCGCGGGTGAACTGGTTCCAGTAATCGACCTGTTGTTCCTCGAAGGCAACAAACAGCAGCGGCGCCAGTTCATTGAGCAGCCTGGCGATAGCCTCGATGTTGACGGGCAGTTGTACCGGCGTCTCGTGCGCAGGATGCAAGGTGAGGTAGTGCTCGCCATCCAGGTAGGTCACTGGCTTGTTGGCGACGCCATGACGCACCAGCGCATCGGTCAGCGACTCGAAGTGTCGCGGCCCGGGGACGACACGCTGGTCACGCAAGGTCCAGCCAGGTGTCACCACCATTGCCAGTCGCGGGTCGATCTGTAACTTGGGGTATAGCGTCTTCAGTGCCGGTTGCAGGGCGCGGGTGGCGACTTCCCTGATTGAGGGGCCGGCGATCAGTTGGGTGAGCAGGGCGTCTTGATCATCCGGCAGCTTGTGGTCGGCGGGAGAGTTGAAGGTTTCTGGCATGGTCACATCCTTGGTCAGAACAGCAGGCACCGCGAAAGTGGCGGCGGGCGATGCGTTGCAAGGTAGTGACGGGCCGAGCACCGAAGGTGGTAGATAAATATCGCAGGCAAAAAAAGACCCGCACGGCGGCGGGTCTTGTCGTCAGCGTCGGCTCAGGTACCGGACTTGATCTTGGTCCAGGCCCGGGTGCGTGCACGCTCGGCATCCCGCGGCAGCGGTTGCAGGGTGTAAAGCGTGCCCATCGCCGCATCGGTCGGGTACAGGTTGGGGTTGTTGCGGATCGCCGGATCGACCCGTTGGGTGGCGTCCTTGTTCGGGTTCGGATACCCGACGAAGTCGCTGACCGGCGCGATCACCGCCGGTTGCAGCAGGTAGTTGATGAAGGTGTAGGCGTCCTCGGTGTTCTTCGCGCCCTTGGGAATAGCGAGCATGTCGAACCAGATCGGTGCGCCTTCCTTGGGCAGGCGCATGTCGACCACCACACCGTTCTTCGCTTCCTTGGCGCGGTTGGCCGCTTGCGAGAAGCTGCCGGAATAACCGACCGCGACGCAGATGTCACCGTTGGCGATGTCGGCCATGTACTTGGATGAGTGGAAGTAGGTGATGTACGGCCTGATCTTCATCAGCAGCGCTTCGGCCTTGGCGTAATCCGCCGGGTTCTTGCTGTTGGGATCCAGACCCAGGTGTTGCAGCGCCAGCGGCAGGATCTCCGACGGCGAATCGAGCAGGGCGACGCCGCACTGCTTGAGCTTGCTGAGATTCTCTTCCTTGAAGATCAGGTCCCAGCTGTCCACCGGCGCGTTATCGCCCAGCGCGGCTTTGACCTTGGCCGGGTTGAAGCCGATCAGGATGGTGCCGTACATGTACGGCACGGCGAATTTGTTGCCCGGGTCGTTGGCTTCGATCAGCTTCATCAGTTTCGGATCGAGATGATTCCAGTTCGGCAGCTTGCTGCGATCCAGCGGCTGGAACACCCCGGCTTCGATCTGCTTGGCGAGGAACACGTTGGACGGCACCACCACGTCATAGCCGGAGTTGCCGGTCAGCAGCTTGGCTTCCAGTGCTTCGTTGGTGTCGAAGATGTCGTAGACCAGTCTGGTCTGGGTGTTCTGTGCCTTGAAGTCTTCCAACGCCTTGGGCGTGATGTAGTCGAACCAGTTGTAGACGCGCAGGGTGCGTTCTTCGGCGTGGGCGCCGACGCTGAGCAGCGCGGCGCACAGGGCTGGCGCAATGCAGTGCTTGAGTCGGTTCATTGTTCGAACCCTTCGAGCACGTTCACTGCGTTGATGCCGATTTCCTCCACCGCGTAACCACCCTCCATGACGAACAGCGTCGGCTTGCCGAGGGCGGCGATGCGTTTGCCCATGGCCAGGTAATCCGGGCTGTCGAGCTTGAACTGCGAGATCGGATCGTCCTTGAAGGTGTCGACGCCCAGCGACACGACGATGATGTCGGCACCGTAGCTGTCGATCTCGTTGCAGGCCTGTTCCAGCGCCGCACTCCACACATCCCAGCCGGAACCGGCCGGCAGCGGATAGTTGAAATTGAAACCTTCACCGGCGCCTTCACCGCGTTCATCTTCGTAGCCGAGGAAGAACGGAAACTCGGCCTCCGGATGGCCGTGGATCGAGGTGAACAGCACGTCGCTGCGCGCGTAGAAAATCGACTGGGTGCCGTTGCCGTGGTGGTAGTCGACGTCGAGGATCGCGACCTTCTTGTGGCCGGCATCGAGGAATGCCTGAGCGGCGATGGCGGCGTTGTTGAGGTAGCAATAACCGCCCATCAAGTCGCTGGCAGCGTGGTGTCCCGGTGGTCGGCACAGGGCGAAGGCGCTGTGTGCGCCGCGCTGGATTTCCGCTTGGGCGGTGAGGGCGACCTGCGCTGCGCTGTACGCCGCTTGCCAGGTGCCGGCGGTGATCGGCGCGCCGCCGTCGAAGCTGTAGTAGCCGAGCTGGCCGTGCAGGCTGGTCGGTTTGATCTGCCGCAGAGTGCGTGCGGGCCAGGTGTAGGGCAGCAAGTCGCCGTCGGTGTTGAATTCGGTCCAGCGTGCCCACGCACCTTTGAAGAAGTCGAGGTAATCGCGGCTGTGGATGCGCGCGATCGGTTCGAGGCCAAAATCCTTTGGCGCTTCTACCGGGCCGAGGTTCTGGTGCTGTACCCGTTGCAGCACGTGGTCGGCGCGCGACGGCATTTCGAAACACGGCTTGAGCTGGCCGTCGATGAGTTCGCAGCGGCCGTGGTGCAGGTGGTGATCGTCCGAGTAGATCGTCAGCATTTGTTGTTCTCCGCAGGGGGCTGATTCGGTTGCCCCCAGTGTTGCGGCGCGCGGCGAATCGGAGAACGGCAGGAAAGGCCAAAAGGGGATCGATATGGCCAAAAACTCTGACCGCAATTCGCCCCTCTTTTCAGTACAGCCTTGCTTCGATTCAGGCATGAAATGCGTCCCGGTGGGAGCGGGCTTGCTCGCGAATACGGTATGTCAGATAAATTGATCGCGACTGACACTGCGAATT